>CALLKH010000638.1 GCA_938008425.1 uncultured Planctomycetaceae bacterium
ACACAAACTCGATCGCAAGCTCCTCGGTTGTTCCCATCGCGACGCGATGCCGCGCGAGCGCTATGGCATTCTGTGGCGCCAGGTCGAGGCGCGCACCGCAATCTTTCGCGAAGAAAATATCCCGCTCCACACCGAGGATGAAAAACTCCGGCAGCAGTATCAGAAAATCGTCGGCGGCATGACCATCGAGCATGACGGCAAGGAACGAACCATGCAGCAGATGGGCCGCTATCTCGAGCTGCCGGATCGAGCGGTGCGCGAAGCCGCATGGCGAAAAATCTCAGCGAAATGGGCCGAGGCGAAGGATGAAATCGAACGCATCTACGACGAAATGGTCCGTGTCCGCCACAAGATCGGCGCCAACGCCGGTTTCGCCAACTATCGCGACTTCATGTTCAAGGACATGCAGCGCTTCGACTACACCGCGGCCGACTGCCACGAATTCGCGAACTCCATCGCTGATATCGTGGTGCCTGCCGCGCGGCAACTGGCCGAAACACGAAAAAAACAGCTCGGCGTCGATCGGCTGCGGCCGTGGGATATGGCGGTCGATCCGCTCGGCCAGGCCCCGCTCTCGCCTTTCGAGGGGGCGGATCGGCTCATCGCCGGCTGCGAGAAGATTTTCGACCAGGTCGATCCGCTCTTCGGTGAGCAGTTTCGTCAGATGCAGAAGGGTGATTTGCTCGACCTGGAAAGCCGCAAGGGCAAGGCGCCCGGCGGCTACATGAGCACGTTTCAAGGCCGGCGCGTGCCGTTCATCTTCATGAATGCCGTC
Source organism: uncultured Planctomycetaceae bacterium (assembly GCA_938008425.1). Lineage (GTDB taxonomy): Bacteria > Planctomycetota > Phycisphaerae > UBA1845 > UTPLA1 > JADJRI01. The sequence continues at coordinate 776 of CALLKH010000638.1, forward strand.
GGCACGCAGCGCGATGTTGAGACCCTGCTGCACGAGGGCGGCCACGCATTTCACTCATTCGCCGCGCGGCTGGAACCGCTCGTCGAACTGCGCGAAGCGCCGATCGAGTTCTCGGAAGTGGCCTCCATGGCGATGGAACTGCTCGCGCTGCCGTGGCTCAATGCGTTTTACAACGACGCCGATCACAGACGGGCGCAGACGGATCATCTCGACGGAATCGTTCGCTTCTTCCCCTACATGGCCACGATCGACCAGCTTCAGCACTGGGCCTATTCCCATCCCGCACATTCGCGCGAGGATCGGCGCGGCGCGTGGAAGGCGCTGATCGAGCGATTCGCCGGCTGGGTGGACTACTCCGGAATTGAAGAGGCCCGCGACTTCGACTGGCACCGAAAGCAGCACCCCTTCACGGTCCCGTTCTATTACATCGAGTACGGCATCGCCCAGCTCGGCGCCCTCGGCGTCTGGCTCAATTCCCAGCGGGACTACAAGGAGGCCGTTCGCATGTACCGCAAGGGCCTCGCCCTCGGCGGCACGAGCCCGCTGCCGACGCTCTTCGAGACCGCCGGCGTCAAATTCGACTTCAGCGCCCGCGCCATCGGGCCGGTGACAAAGGAAATGATGCGCCGGATCGGTTGATGAGCGTCATTGATGTGCGACATAGTTGTGGCACCATCGGCCGCGACGAGCATCTCGGCCGCTACGCGCATATCGGCCGGGGCGCGCATCTCGACCGGTGCGCGCAACTCAGCCGCGTCAGCGGCGACAGAATCTAGCCCACGGCGCGAGCCGTGGGAAAACGGATAAGAGAAAAAGAAGCCCCGGCAGGGGCGAAAGAGTGATTGATCAGCCCCCCATGACTGACTCTATCGGGGCTGACGCTGTGTCACGATTTTCCCAGCAGTTCGTACCCGGCAAAATGGCACCGGCGGCTCCGGGTTTCACGAGCCCCTACAGCGCGTGCTCCACAAACGCCTGAACATCCAGCCCATTCACTTCACAGTCGCTGTTGAGATCCGCACACCCGTCGAACGTCCCCGCCAGCAGCGCGTTCACAAAATCGGGCGCATCGTCCGGCGTGCAGATGCCGTCGTTGTCGAAATCCCCCGCCACGGCGCACGTCGGGAGCGGGTCGCCCTCGAGTCGAAACGGCGCCTGGTTGCCGGCGCCGGTATTCGGATCATCCAGGATGAAATAGACGTTGCCAAGAACATCATAGTGATAGCCGTTCGCCTCGGGGGGCGGCAACGGCACGATTGTTGTGAAATAGTTCGCGGTAGCCGTGCCGGTCTGCGGCCGGATGTCGTTGTTGTCGAGATTGAATTGAAGCCAGTAGGTGCCGGGACAGAGCCGAAGCCCGCCGAGATCGATGTCCACGCGATAGATCGGCCGTGTCGTTCCCGAGCTGTAATACGAACCCGTGAATGTCGCCGTGAACGGCCGCGGCTCACTCAGGCTGCCGGAGAACTCATCGCCCGGCGCGCCGTTCACGTCGGTGAGAAATCGAGCGTAGGCGTCGATGATCTGCGATTCGCTCGACGTGTTGCCGGTCATGTAGCCCCAGACCGTGAGCTGCGTGAGCTTGGCCGGCGATGTCAGCGTGAAGTCATCTGTGATCGCGTAGCGAAACGGCGTCGTGGCGGTCTGGTTCCAGCCGATCGACAGCGAGATTCCCGACGTCACGAATGTGCCGTTGTCCCAGAGTACGTCGGCCGCGGCGATCAATGAAAAGAAGAATGTTCCGGCAAAGGCAAGTAAGGCGCGTTTGATCAACATGGCATGTTCACTCCGTAGGCTCGCCCCCGTGGTGGGATGAACCCAGCGTAGTGCGATTCGAATCGCCGATCAAGTGAAGGCGGCGATTAAGGCGAAGGTGCAGCTCTCCGAGGAGGCCTCGGCGTTCAGCAGCTCGAAGTTGCTCGGATCGATGCGATGCAGCGCACGGCCCGGAGGGCCAACGAGCGTTGCCAGTGGCTTCAGCCACTGGGAAGGCGCCCATTTTTTTCTCCATTGTCCGGAGGACGAACGAGTTAGGTGCTCGCGCCTCGTCCGCCCTGCCGGGCGGAAACGTTAAAGGGCACGGCCCCAGGGACTGAAGTCCCTGGCAACACACGTGCGCCCTCCGGGCGAAAACGCTACGGTCTCCGGGCGAAAGAGCTACGGTTTCAGGGCGAATGCGCTACGGGTTTAATTCGAAGACGCGCCCATCAATCCCCGCCAGCGCCTGCCCGCTGAAGAAAACCGTCTCATCGTCGGTCTCGCCGCGCGGCAGCACGATGGAGCCGAACTGAAAATACTTCGGGTGCCACCGGTCCTTCACCGCGGAATACACCCGGGTCCACCGCTCGCCGTCGCGCGAGAGCCACAACCCCGCCTCGCGACTGAGATTCACCGTCGATGGCTCGATCGATGTCGATAGCGCATACACGCCGCCGAACCGGCAGCCGTAAATGCAACTGCCATCCAGCTCCTGCAATCGCTCCGTGCGCCCGCTCGCCTTGTCGAACCGGATCACCGCGTTCGGCTCGCGCTCGGTGTCCATGCCGTAAATGAGCGAATCGCCGAAGTCGAACGCCTGCACGGCCCGGAACCGCTGCTCACCCTTCGCCACCCACTCGAATTTCCGCAGGTCTTCAGACAGCCGGCCGATGCCGGGCTCATGATGGTGATCACCCGCCAGCACCCAGTAGTGCCGAAGCTTCACATCGAAGTGCAGGTTGTGCAGGTGAAGAATGCTGCCGCCCTCGAAGGTGTGCGCGACCTGAAAGCTCCGCCCGCGATCGTCCGAGACATAGATTCGCATGGGGATGCCATGTGCGGTTCTTGAGTTATATTCGCCCCACAGAATGCGATCGTTCGGGCCGACCGTCAGCGTCATCGGCGGCGCGACGCGCTGCCCCGCGGCCTCGATTCTACTCGTAGCCATCGTCAATTCGCCCGGCGTCGAATAATAGACCCCTTCGCGCGTCGCTGCGATCAGCGCGCCATCCGAGAGCGTCGCCAGCGCCTTCACTTCATGCCGAAGCAGCCGACAGGCAAGCCGCGAACACTCAGCGACGCGCCGCTTGATTGATCGCGGAATCGAAGCCACATGCCGCCACGATCGGCCATGGTCTCGTGACTCGTGAATCTCATAATGTTGCCCGATGTACCAGACGCCGCCCGCGCCGACATGCAGCGCGCGTCCGGCTCGAAGCGGCGTGATGGCGTGGGATGCCGTCATAGCGTCACGCGCTCCCCGGGACGATCGATGAACGTCTGCTGCCAGATTTCGAGCGTGAGCAGTGCATAGATCAAATACGCATGGTCGGCCTGGCCGCTCGCGTTCTCGCGCAGCACGCGCTGAACCTCGTTCGGGTCGAACAGCCCGCGCGCGCGAACGCGCTCCCCGCCGAGCAGGTCGCCGATCATCGGGCCGAAATCCTTGGCGATCCACTTCCGCAGCGGCGCGCCGAATCCCGTCTTGCTGCGATACAGAATGTCGCGCCCCAGCATCGGCTCCATCGCCTTCTTGAAGACCGATTTCGTCACGCTGCCCTGGAGCTTGTAGCGCTCTGGAATTCTTGCCGCCAGCCGCATCAGCTCCAGGTCCATGAACGGCACGCGCACCTCAAGCGACGCCGCCATGCTCGTCTTGTCGGTGTACAGGAAATTGTGCGCCCCGAGAAAGCCCTGTATCAGCATGTGCGAGTGCCGATTGAGTGCCCCGCTGCCGCGAAATCCGTCGAAATATCGCCGCATCGCCGGGCACGGGCGACCCAGTTCGCCGTTCGCGCCGCGCCAGTCGGCCGACAGGAGCCGCTCGCGAACATCGCCGCTCGACCAATCGGCCAGCGCAATCGATCTCGACAGGCCGTCCTCCAGCCACGCCCGGCGAAACTTTCGAATCCGCCGCGGCACCGCCTTTGATGCGCCGAGCATCGCCGAGGTGATCGACTGCGCGACACCCAGCGCCGGCCCCGCCGCCATGCGCGGAATCCAGTCCAGCCGCGAATACAGCCGCTGGCTCTGATGGCTGCGATAGCCGAAAAAGACCTCGTCGCCGCCCGTGCCCGAGAGCAGCACCGTCGTGCCGTCGTCCCGCGCCAGTTTTGATATGAGATATGAAGGGAAGATCGCCGGGTCGGCGTCCGGTTCGTCGAGATGGTACACCATCATCGGCAAGAGGTCGGCCATCTCCGGCCGCACATCCACACTCTTGAGCGTCACGCCCAGCCGCTTCGCCACCATCACCGCGAACGGGTAATCGTCGGCGAACTGATCGAGCGTCATGTCCTCGTCGGGGATCCGCGCCGTGTAACAGCGAATCTCCCGATCGGGAAACGCCTTCCGCATGCACGCGACGATGCCCGAGGAATCCGCGCCGCCCGAGAGAAAGGCGCCAAGCGGCACGTCCGACACCATCTGCCGCTCGGTCGTGCGCAGAAACGTCTCCCGCACCTGTTCGATCCACGACGCCTCGCTCACGGATTCTTCGGGCTCGTATGCAAGATTGAACCACCGCTCGGTCGTGACTTGCCCGTCGCGCCAGATCAGCCGATGGCCCGGTTCAAGCTTCTTGATCTCGCGCAGCATCGTGTGCTCGCCGGGGACCCAGAGGAACGTCAGAAAGTCTTCGAGCGCATGCGGGTCGATCTCGCGCGGAATACCGGGCACGCGCAGCAGCGATTTGATCTCTGATGAAAAGTAAAGCGCCCCGCCGTTTTGCCAGTAGTACATCGGCTTGATGCCGACATGGTCCTTCGCGACGAGCAGTTCGCGCTTCTTCGCATCCCACAGCCCCAGTGCGAACATGCCGTTGAGAAGGTGCAGCATGTCATGGCCGTGCTCTTCGTAGAGATGCACGAGCACTTCTGTGTCGGTTCTGCTGCGAAAGACGTGGCCGCGCTGGAGCAGGTCCTCGCGCAGCTCCTGAAAGTTGTAGATCTCGCCGTTGAAGGTGATCCAGACGGAGCCGTCCTCGTTGGTCATCGGCTGATGGCCGGCCGGCGAGAGATCGATGATTGACAGCCGCCGCTGACCGAGGCCGACCCGCGCCGGCTCGTCATGCCAGACGCCCTGATCGTCCGGTCCGCGGTGCGACATGGCGGCGCACATCGCCCCGAGCAGCTCGGGCCGGTGATCGCCGACATATCCACAGATTCCGCACATTCAGGTTGTTCCGTGTCGTTCGATCGAGTCGACGCGCGATCCGCGCGCGACACTTGAGAGCCCACATTCATCATGGAATTCATGCACGCCGTCAACGCTCGGCAAAAGCGCGGCCGTCCGGCGGCAGGAGCTCCACCTTGGGGTCGGCCGCGCGGTCGCGTGAGATAAGTACGAAAGGAGAGGGTGAATCGGCCGATGAATTCGCGGGGTTTTGGGACGTTACTGCCGGCCGCCCGCTCAATATTCAGACCAGTTTGCGCTCCACGGGCTTTCATAGCGGTCTGTAAAGAGCCAGGGAAACGAGAGGCGGGCGGTCAGCGGCACGGGAATCCTGCCCTGCTTAGCGACGATGTCCTGCACGGTGTTGTTTCCCTTCTTGTCCAGATCGACCTGCACAAAGATGTCATCGCTGAGCTTGTAATAGACCGAATGCCCCCCGCGGTGATGCCAGTCGAACCTGGCGGTGTAGGTGCCCGACAGGATGTCGTGAACGGCGCCTTCGTCCAGGCCCTTGAAGCCGACTCGCTGAAAGAAGTCATTCCAACGGGCGACGTACTGGTGATTCGCCGCCTTCATTTCGGGATCGTGGTCCACGCGCATCGGGACCTGATGCCGAATCCCGTTGAGATCGGTCAGATGCCGCGGCCTGGGGGGCGAAGTCTCCTCGACGCCCGCGGTCGAACCGCATCCGACAAATAATGACACGAAAAGGAATACACCGACACAGTTGCGCTGATGCATCGCTCCGGCCCTTGAATGTCAGCCCTTCTTCTGCTCCTTCGCCCATGTGTCCTTCAGCGACACCGTGCGATTGAACACCATCGCCCCCGGCTTCGAGTCCGGATCGACGCAGAAATACCCGTGACGCTCGAACTGGAATCGATCGGCCTCAAGGGTTCCGTGCGCGTCGGTGCGGCACGCGGCCGACGCCAGGCTCGGCTCCAGCTTGCAGCCGGCGAGCGATTGCAGCGAGAACGGGTTCAGATTGTCGAGATAGCTCCCGCCCTCCGGCACGTCCTCGGGGTCCGTCGCCTTGAACAGGTGATCGTACACCCGCACCTCGGCGTCGATGGCGTGGGCGGCGCTGACCCAGTGAATCGTTCCCTTCACCTTGCGGCCGTCCGGCGCGTCACCGCCGCGCGTGGCGGGATCGTACGTGCAGTGCACCTCGATCACCTCGCCCGTCGCGGGGTCCTTCACGCAGCCCGTGCATTTGACGAAGAATGCGTAGCGCAGCCGAACCTCGTTGCCCGGGAACAGCCGGAAGTACTTCTTCGCCGGCTCCTCCATGAAGTCCTCGCGCTCGATGTACAGCTCGCGCGAGAAGGGAACCTTTCGCGTGCCCGCGTTTTCATCCTCAGGGTTGTTGATCGCGTCGAGCTCCTCGGTCTGGCCCTCGGGATAGTTGTCGATGACCAGCTTGAGGGGCCGCAGCACGCCCATCCGCCGCGGGGCGGCGCGGTTCAAGTGCTCGCGAATCGAATTCTCCAGCCGGACGATTTCGATCGTGCTGTTGAACTTCGCCACGCCGATGTCGGCGCAGAATTCGCGAATGCTCTCGGGCGTATACCCGCGGCGGCGAAGCCCGCTCAGGGTCGGCATGCGCGGATCATCCCAGCCGCGCACGTGCCCGCCCTTCACGAGCTCGAGCAGCTTTCGCTTGCTCATCATCATGTGGGTGATTTCGAGCCGGGCGAATTCGATCTGCTGCGGATGATGGATCGGCGATGGGTTGCCCTCGTTGATCGCGTCGATGAACCAGTCGTAGAGCGGCCGGTGGTTTTCAAATTCGAGCGTGCAGATGCTGTGGGTGATGCCCTCGATGGAATCCTCCAGCCCGTGCGCCCAGTCGTACATGGGATAGATGCACCACTTGTTGCCGGTGTTGTGGTGAGCGGCGTGAAGGATGCGGTACATGACCGGGTCGCGCAGGTTCACGTTGGGCGACGCCATGTCGATCTTCGCGCGGAGCGTGCGCGAGCCGTCGGGGAATTCGCCCTTCGCCATTCGTGCGAACAGATCGAGATTCTCCTCGGCGCTGCGATTGCGAAACGGGCTCTCCTTGCCCGGCCGCGTCAGCGTGCCGCGATGCACGCGCGTCTCGTCGGCCGTCAGATCGCAGACGTACGCCTTGCCCTTCTGGATGAGCAACACCGCCCAGTCGTACATCTGCTGGAAGTAGTCGCTCGAGAAGATCACGCCCGTTTTCGGGTCGGCCTCGCTCGCCCCGGGCCAGCGGAAGCCGAGCCATCGCACATCCTGCACGATGCTGCGGACGTATTCATCCTCTTCCTTCGCGGGGTTGGTGTCGTCGAAGCGGAGGTTGCACCGGCCGCCGTACTGCTCGGCGAGGCCGAAGTTCAGGCAGATGCTCTTGGCGTGGCCGATGTGAAGGTAGCCGTTGGGTTCGGGCGGAAAGCGCGTATGCACCTTCGGCCGCCCGTCGGGCCATGTTCCCCACTTGCGCGAGGCGTTGTCGGCCTCGATAATGTCGTGGATGAAGTGGAGGGATTTTTCGTTCGTTTCTGTCATGTGCGGCGATTCCTGAATTCTGCTCCGAATCGCGAGATTATGGCCGGTATTGCTGAGAGGTCAAAGAGGGAGGGCCGGCCCTCGTCTAGCGCACAGGGACAATCGGGGTGATAGCGCATGAATCGGCGCAACCAATCGGGGGTCATCACCTCCCGGCCGCGAGTGCGTTGCCAGGCCTGCTCGGTCCGGCATTCTTCAGCGCCTCCAAGACGATTCCAGGCGACAGAATCTCCGGCAGGATCTCCGGCTCGTCCGGTTTGCCAGGCGAGAACACCAGGTAGACCGGCACGCTCGCGCGGTTGTAGCTCGCCATGATCTCCTTCAGCTTTTCGTCTTCGTTCGTGAAGTCGGCCATGAACGGTACAATGTTGAGCTCGCGCAATTGTTTGCGGGTTTCTTCGATGTTGATGCTGGTTCGAAGATTCGTCTTGCAGCTCGCACACCAGTCCGCGGTGAAGTCCACGAACACGGCGTATCCCGCTTCAACGTATTTGCGGGCCAGCGCCTTGTCGGTGTAGTACAGCCACGGGATTTCATCCGGCGACTTCCACTTCTCAGGGCCCCAGGAAATCGTTCCAACGCCGCCCTGGAGGTCGGCGTTCTTGCCGATTCGATACAGCCGCTGTTTCTCGGCCTCCTGGGTCTTCAGCGCGCCGATGTTCGACCAAAGCTCAAACGGTCCGGCCCAACCCATGAGCACGATCGCCAGCGCGACGCCGTTGAGCGCGACCTTTCGACCCATCGTGTCGCCATATTGAACGCGGCCCTTGACCCACACGGCCAGTGCCACCGCGGTGAGCCACATCAGCCCGAGCATCAAGCCCCACGAACCAATCTGGGCGCCGAGCGGATAGATGAGCCAGATCACCGTTCCCAGCAGCAGAAAACCCATCACCGCCTCAAACGTCTCCATCCATTTCCCCGGCCGCGGCACGAATTTGAGCCATGCCGGAAACGCGGAGAGCACGATGATCGGCGACGCCATGCCGACGCCGACGGCGATGAAGATCCATGCCCCCTGGCTCGCCGGGTATTTCGATGCTGCCGCGACGGCGGCACTCAGGAACGGCGCGGTGCAGGCCGTGCCGAGCACCGTGGCGAGCACGCCGGTGAAAAACGCCGAGGGCATCCCCTCGCGCTCCTCGGCCTTCTGGCCCAGCTCATTGATGATCTGCGGCGTAAACACCGTGAACACGCCGAAGAGGCTCATCGCAAAGGCCGTCACAAGCCCCGCGAGAATCAGGATCACGACCGGATTCTGAAAATGCTCGCCCCAGCCGCTGCCGGTGAAGTAGAAGAGCCACGCGAGCAGGCCGAAGAATGCCAGGATTCCGGCACAGTACGACAGCCCCAGCACGAAGATGCGCAGGCGGTCCTCCTTCGCCTGCCGAACAAACGACAGCACCTTCAGCGAGATCACCGGCAGCACGCACGGCATCACGTTCAAGATCAGACCGCCCATGAATGCCAGGAGCAGCGTGCCTGCAAAGCCCAGCCCGAGCAGCCGGTTCTGCACCTGGTTGAACCAGCCTTCCGTATTCTTGGTCGAACCGGCCGCGCTCGACGAAGCGCCGGTTCCGCTGCTTGAATCTCCGGCCGCCGCCGCACCGCCGTTGTCAGCGTTATCATCCTTGGCGACAGGAACTGCGGCCGCCCATTCCTCGCCGGTCGGCTTCTCGCCGCCCTCCATCTGAATGGGAATCTCGAAGCCGATGCGCTGCGGCCTGAAGCAGTTGCCGGCGTCCGAACAGATCTGATACTGAAACACACCGCGCAGCACCCGCGGCGCCTTGCCCGCTTCTTCATCCACCTCCAGCGGGATCTTGAATGCCACCTTCCCGGCATATTCGCTCATCTTCCCGAGCATCGGGTCTTCGCGGATATGCGCCTTCGGATACTCAACCTCGCCGATGTCAAAGCCGTCGATCTTCTCGACGAACACCACCGCCGGGATCAGGTAGTCCTCCAGCGGCTTGTTCGACTGCATGTGCATCTTGGAGGCGATGTCGACTTCCAGCGTGGCCGTGAGCTTCCCACCCGGCTTCGCGACGGCCGTCGCCAGCTTCGTCGCCAGCTTCACATGCTCGGCATCCTTGATCGGCGACGGCATCGATTTCATCGCGGATTTGAAAACGTCGCCGTTGGCCGCCTTGACCTCTCCGCCCGCCGCGACGATCGGCATCGTCAGCTTGAGATCGGCCCTGCCGGGGATGCAATTCTCCTTGCACGAGAGCCACGAGACCTTCGCCATGATCTCAATGGCGGCGCCCGGCTTGAGGTCGGCCGGGGGCTTGATCGAGGTGATCAGCGCCGACTTCTCGTCGAGAAGATACGACGTCTCGTCGAGCTCCTTGCTGTATGACGTGTGCGGAACCGGATACTGGGTGCGGCCGACGAGAAAGCCGTCGGGCAGCTTGAACGACACCTTGGTGGGCAGCCCGGTTGCGTTCGGGTTGGCCCAATAGACGTGCCAGCCGTTGTGCATCGTGATGGAGATCAGCACATTGAACGGCTCGCCGGGAGCGATCGCCTCCCGGTCGGCGAAGGCCTGGACCGTCAGGATTCCCTTGCCGTCATCCTTGAATTCGAACGGCTCACTGGCGGATTTTGGCGAGGCCTGGACGGCCGATCCCGCAGCCATTCCAACCACCAGCACCGCCACCCAGCCCAGGACTCGACTCGCGCGTTTCGTCATGATTCACCCGGTTGATAAATCCCCAAGCCGCGCCTCTGAAACCCGCCATTCTGGCTCACGGCGACAGGGCGCACACTCTTCATTCGCAATAGGTTACAAACGTTTCGACGGTCGCGGACTTTCACGGCGATGTCATCGAATCGGACCCGCCGCGCCCGATCGAATCCGTCATTCTAGTTGGCCAAGGCTGCTCCGCCAACCGATGCCGGTCGGCGTAAGTCGGGACAGTTTATAGGGTTCCGAGTATTTCGGGCCTCATTTTTCCTTGACCGCAACCTCCGCTCAATTATACTTCCGCTACATTGAGGGTAAGTGTGTATTCCCTCAAGGCTTATCGTGTTTAACACCCGCCGGGAACCGGCGCTCGTTCGGGCCGGACGAAACTGAAACGGTTTCAATTCCCGACTGCATTTTTGTTGTGTGAAGGAGTGTTGGGACCTCTGCGTGTGCCGGGGTGCGGGGAAGCGGAAGCAAGATCGTGGGTGAACTGCCTTGAGTCTCTTGATCTGGCAATTGGGCATGCTCGTTAAGATCGCATCGGCCGACGATGGTTACACCATTCCGGCCGACGCACCCGATTCCGGTTCGCGCGGACTCCGGTCGCAGGTTTTGGATTTTCTCGTACACAAATCATCGGATCGGAAGGGCCCCCTGGAAACCATTACGCCGTCCGCCGCACCGCGCCTGCCTCATGAAGGCACGATCGGCCGGAATCTTCGGCACGGGTTGTTTCCGGATTCCTCCGCCGATGCTCTTGCGTCATCTTCACCCCCGCTGAATCTTGCATCTCTCGCTTCCTCCCGCTGCCGCTGACGCCGGGCCCTTTAAACGAGTCAGAAAACCAAATTGCGATCCGTGCGTCTTTGTCACGCGGAGACCGTCGCGCCGTCACACCCGGCTGCGTCGATCCTCTCCACGCCGAAGCACCACGCAGGAGATTGACAGACATGGGAGCTGTGTTACTTGCACAATCCCCGATGACCGCCTGGTTGATTCCCGGAATCCTCGGCATCGCGGCCGGCGCGGCCGTCATGCTGGGCGTTCAGGCGATCATGGGGAAGAAGAAAATCGCCGCCGCCGAACAGGCCGCCGGGACGATCATCAAGGGGGCCGAAACCCGCCGCGACGAAATCATCCGGGCCGCCGAAGTCGAGACCAAGGCCAACTTCGTCGAAAAGCAGCAGGAATTCGAGCGCGTCACCGCCGTTTCCAAGAACGAGCTGCGCGAGATCGAAAAGCGCCTCGACAAGCGCGAAGACCTGCTCGACAAGAAACTCGATATGCTCAACATCAAGGAGCGCAACATCGAGAAGGGCGAGGCCCGCATCAAGGAAGTCACGGAAGATATCGAGAAGAAGCAGGCCGAGATCAGCGACATGCTCGTCAAAGGGCGAAACGAGCTGCTCAAGATTTCCCAGCTCTCGATGGACGACGCCAAGCGGCAGCTCTTCAACCGGCTTGAAAACGAGCTCGAACACGAGTGCGCCGAGATCATCAACAAGCACGTCACCGAGGCGCAGGACGAGGCCGAGCAGAAGTCGCGCGAGATTATCATCACCGCCGTGCAGCGCTACGCCGCGTCGCACACCGCAGAGGCCACGGTCGGCACCGTCGATATTCCGAACGACGAAATGAAGGGACGCGTCATCGGCCGCGAAGGCCGCAACATCCGGGCGATCGAAAAGGCCACCGGCGTCGATATCATCGTCGACGACACGCCGGGGGTAATCATCCTCTCGTGCTTCGACCCCGTCCGAAAGGAAGTCGCCCGGCAAACGCTCGTCAAGCTCATCTCCGACGGCCGCATCCACCCCACGCGCATCGAGGAAGTCGCCCAGGAAATCTCGGAAGCCATGGACAAGGAGATCATGGAGATCGGCAAGCGTGCCGCGCTCGAGGCCAACGTGCAGGGTCTCAACCGCCGCCTGATCGAACTCCTCGGCCGGCTGCACTATCGAACCAGCTACAGCCAGAACGTTCTTCGACATTCCATCGAGGTGGCATACCTCTGTCAGATCATGGCCGATGAACTCGGCCTCAACGGCACCCTCGCCCGCCGCTGCGGCCTGCTCCACGACATCGGCAAGGCGGTTCCGCAGGACATGGAGGGCACCCACCCGGCGATCGGCGAAGAGATTTGCCGCAAGTTCAACGAGCGCCCCGAAGTGCTCAACGCCGTCGCGGGGCACCATGGCGACATTCCGGCGACCAGCCCCTACACGCCACTGGTCGCCGCGGCCGATGCCATCAGCGCCGCCCGCCCTGGCAGCCGGCGCGAGTCGCTCGAGCGCTATATCAAGCGGCTGGAGGACCTGGAGGGAATTGCGAAGAACTTCCAGGGCGTCTCGCAGGCGTATGCCATCCAGGCCGGTCGCGAGGTTCGCGTCATCGTCGATGCCAACCAGGTCGACGACGCCAGCGCCATGCGAATCGCCCGCGAGGTGGCCAAGAAGATCGAGTCGGATATGACCTATCCGGGTGAGATCAAGGTCACGCTCCTGCGAGAAGTCCGGGCGGTCGAGTACGCCAGATAACAACCGGCAGAACGCGACGCAATCACCGGTTTACGCCGCCGCAGGGCGGCGAGGGTGCGTCTCCGCGCCCCTCGACTTATGATGGTTTCCGCATGGTCGCCCGGCCGTCGCGGACCGGGCCGATCGCCCGCGTGAGGTTTCAAACGCGCCTCGCGGGCTGGTTTTTTCGCGCGATGCGGCAACGCCTTTTTTTTGAGTTAGAATCTCTTGATTATGAACGAAGCTTCAAATCCCAGAACGGCCCGACGGCCGCGCGGTCCGGTCCGCGCCATATACGACCTCTTCAACAGTATCTGGCTGGGAATCTTTCTCATCGCCGCGATCCTGGCCTACGGCACGCTCGGATCGGCCGTTCCGCGTTTCCGCCAGTGGTTTGAACTCACCGAGTTCAGGTACTTCAACCATTGGATCTTTCTGGGTCTCATTCTCCTGTTTTGCACCAACCTGTCCGTCGCCACCTTTCGCCGAATCAAGTTCAACCGGATCAACGCCGGTGTACTGACGGTTCATCTCGGCCTCCTGGTGCTCTGCTTCAGCTCAATCGTGTATTTCGGCGGCAAGATCGAGGGCGACCTCTGGCTCGGCACGCCCACACTCAAGATTTACTCGATCGCACGGTTCAACGCCGATCGCGATGACGCGCTCATTGCGCAGATTCCCGTTATTGAGGGCGAGGCCTGGGAGCAGAACATCCCCATGATGGGCGGGCGATATCGGGTTGAGATTCTTGAAATCCAGCGGGAAGGCCTCGATACGGCCGCCGCGGTCAAGGTGAAGACGAAGATCGGCAACGAGCCGGAGCAGGCCGTCGAACTCGTCAGCCGCGATCGCCGGCCGCGCGGAAACCTCGGGGCGCTGGGTGAACATTTCGTGATGATGCTCAGCGGATCACCGGAGGCGACCCACTTCTACGACGACACCACGCCGGCACTCTTCATTCCGTTCGGAGAGGATCGATCCGCCTGGGCCCATTTTGAAATGCCTGAGTTGCCCTATTACCACGAGCACTTCGTGCAGTATTCCCCGGACGACCCCCGCGGCCGCGATCTTCAGCCCGTCATGGACAGCGATGGCAACCCGGTCGGGCCCGGTCGAATGACGCCGATTCCGCTCGTCGAAAAGTGGCGAATGCCGTTTCCCGCCATCGACCAGTCGTCGGTGCTGAACCAGGATTGGCCCATCACGGTCGAAATCGACGGCTATCTGCCCTACGCCGAACTGACGCTGATGCCGCTGCCGGGCGGCGATCGCGAGTTTCCGCTCGCGCGAATCGGCTACGAACACGACGGCCACCCGCACGACGCATGGCTTGTTTCCGAGGTGCCCGAGCGAGGTGCCGAGGAGTTTGAAGACGGCACCCGCGTCGAGCTTCGGTGGCTGGGCGATGCGACCGAGATCGATCCGGCCTGGTCGCGGCCCATCGAGGGGCGGCATGTCCTGGAGGTCTTCGTCAAGGACAAGAACATCCGCAGGACATACGACATCACCCAGGGGCAGAAGATCAAGATCGAGGGAACGGACTACGAGCTCTCGATTGACGAACTTCGCCCAAGCTGGCCGCTGATGACCGCGGGATTTGAAAATGCCCGGACGCCGATCGCGCTGGTGGTCGTGAAATCTCCCGCGATGGAATTCCAGCGATCGGTCATGCAGCGTTTTCCGCAACTCAATCAGGATCGCTTCCCGCCGAACCATCCGGACGCCGACAAGCGCGGCAAGAAGGTCAGCGCTGAGTCGGACCTGGTCGATGACAACCTCGAACTCACTTATACCGATGCGAGCCGCGACCATCTGCTCATCGTGGCCGGTCGAAATTACGCGCCTTCGCTCATCCGCACCGAAGTGGGCGGCCGACGGTCGATTAGAAAGCTGGAAAAGGGCGACAAGATCCCGCTGTCAGACGGCAGCGCGCTGACGTTCCACGAACTGCTCGTTTCGCCGAGGCTTGAGCGGCTTCCCGTCGTCGTTCCGGCGCGAAATCGCCGCTCGCTTATGGATGTCCGCCGGGAAAAGTCGTGCATCCGCCTGCTGCTTCGAAGCAAGGACGGCGAATGGATGAAGCACGTGTGGGTGCCGTTCAGCCCGTTTAATGCGGATAATTTCATCGATCAGGTGATGCCGACTGTCGTCCCCGACGTGCCGAAGATCGGCCAGACCCAGTTCATCTACGGCCGCGCACTCCGGCCGTTGCCCGCGGTGATGACGCTTGAGCGGCTGCACACGGAGTTCTATCCCGGCGAGAGGCAGGCTCGGGAGTGGACCAGCTATTTCCGCTATCGCGATCCCGAGAGCCAACAGGTCCAGCGCGGCAAGGCGTTCTTGAACAATACCTACACCATTGGCGACTGGACATTCTTTCAGGCGCGGGCTTCGGGCGACCACAAGTCGTGGACGATTCTCGGCGTCGGCAACCGTCGCGGTGTCGTGGCCCAGCTTATCGGCTGCTTGCTCATCTCGCTCGGCATGGTGTACGCATTCACCATCAAGCCCATCCTCGTGCGGCGCCGCAAGGAGCGCTTCGCCATGATGGCCGCCGCGGGCAAAGGGGGTTTTCAATCATGAGATCAGCGTTTTTCGACGTACGACCCTCGGATAGCGCACCCATTCGCGCACCCTCGCGGACTCAAAGTGCCGCCGTCGCGGCCTTGGCAATGGCGGCTCTGTTTGCACAGATGCCCGTCACGGCCTATGCCGCCGAGGAGAAGCCCGCCTCCCGGGCCGAGGACGCGTCGTCCCCCGCCGATGGGATTCTCGCCATTCAGAACCAGATTGACATTCACGCGATCGGCCTCCTGCCGATGATCGACAACAACAGTTGGCGATACTCGACCATCGACTCCTGGTCGCGAAAGGTCGTCAATGAGATTTACGGCCCCAGGAAGTTCTTCGGGCTCGACCCCGTCGTGGCCGCCATGGAGTTGATGTTCAACGGCGACGCCTATCGCGATACGCCGATCATTTACGTCAAGGACCTCGGCATCCTTCAGGACCTGACCAAGCACCCGATCCAGATTACCAAGGAGGAGCAGCGGCGGATTTACAAGGACCGCCGCGTCTCGCCGACCTACCTGGCGCGCGATGATGTCGGCCGCCGGCTCCAGGAGATCGCAGGCGAGGTGATGAAAAACACCGCCATGTCACGGCTGAACCGGGCGAGCTTTCACTACCAGCGAATCGCGAATCTATGGACGGTGGTGCCGTGCCCCGGCGGAACCCGCGAGACGGCATGGCTCTCGCCGCTCGATCTTCTCGACGCCCAGAAGCGCGCCACGGCGGGAATCTCCGATTCGCAGGCCCAGGGCGTCATTGAGGCCTATCGCGTCTTCGGCCAGGCCTGGCTGGCTCGCGACGCCAAGGGCATCAACGCAGGCGCCGCGCAATTGGCCGAACTGCTGCCGGCGCTCGCGCCGGCCGGCGTTTATCCGGCCGCCGAGGCGCGCGAAGTTGAGATGAGCTATCGCCGACTGGGGCTCATCAAATGGGGCTGGGGCGTCTACATACTCACGTTCTTTGTCGCCATCTTCGCGGTGGCCACGCGCTATGGCTGGGCTCGCTGGCTCGGCCTTGTCCTGCTGACCGCGGCGGTCGGCCTGCACGGCTACGACCTCTGGCTTCGCTGGAAAGTCGTCGGTCACGTGCCGGTCGCGAACATGTATGAGGCCGTTGTATCGTCTGCGTGGGTCGCCTCGGTTTTCGCGCTCCTGCTCGAACTGTTCTTGAAGAAGCGCGTGTTCCTGCTGGCGTCGGCGTTCGTCGGCTTTTTCGCGCTGGCGTTGCCCGAGCTTCTGCCGGACCAGGTCAATAACAACATTCAGACCATGATGCCGATCCTCGACGACATCATGCTTCGCATTCACACCACGCTGATCATCTCCAGCTACGGTGTCATCACACTGGCCTTCGCCGTCGCCAACTGCTACCTCTTCACGGTCGCGAGGCGAAATCGAAACGGCGTCGCCCAGGCCACGATCGGCGCCCAGGCCGGCGCGATCGCGTGTCTCGTCCTTGCCTACAAGCACTTCTTCGACCTGCCGAACACCCCGGTGGCCGCGGCCCTGAATTGGATGGGCGTGACCGGCGAATCCACGCTGCTCGTGAGCCAGTTCATCGCCACCATGTCACTGGCGATGATCGGCGGCGCGTTCCTGTCACGCGGGGTTTACGGAATATTCGGGGCCGGCGCGGCGAAGCGTCAGGGCGCCGCCGCCCTCGCCTCCGGCGAAACTTTCGGCGGCCGCGCATCGGTGACGGATTTTCCCGTGGGCCGCAGCCTGCTCGAGGAGTTCGACATGGCTCATCGCGTCCTGCTCTATACCGCGATGGTGGCACTCTTCGTCGGCCTGGTTCTCGGAGCCATGTGGGCCGATTATTCGTGGGGCCGGCCGTGGGGATGGGACCCGAAAGAGGTTTTCGCGTTGAATACGTGGCTGGTGTACGCTATCCTGATTCATGTGCGTTTTGTCACGAAGGATCGCGCGCTCTGGACCAGCGTCCTGAGCGTCGGGGGATTCGCGGCGATGCAGTTCAACTGGTGGGTCGTCAATTTCTACATCGTCGGTCTGCACAGTTACGCCTGATCTCCGGTTGCGGGGCGTCGATCTTGTTTTTGTTTTCCATCATTCTTGCATAGAGGGACATGACCATGCTCCCAAATCTCAAACGCTCGATGACGGCGCCGGCCCTGCTGCTTTGCGCCTTGATAGTGATCGGCGGCGTGACGTTGTCGTCCAGCGCCTTGGGCTCCGGCGATCCGGATTCGTCCAGTCAGAAGGACGAGAAGAAGTCCAAGAAATCCAGGAAGCCGAAGAAGAGTTCGAAGTCGAGCAGCGACGACATCGAGATGAAGGATGTCCCCGCGGACGAGAAGCTTGAGAAGAAGCTGATTGCCGAGCTGCCCGAGTCGATGCGCGAGGGCTTCAAGGTCAAGCGAACACTGCACTACTCGATTCTCTACGACACCAGCGAGGAAGATGTCGCCGTCTTCGGCCACGCCATCGAGCGCACGTACCGCTCATGTGTCCGATTCTGCCAGAAGCTTGACATCGACGTGCACCAGCCTGAAGAGAAGATGGTTTCCTACTTCTTCAACGAGTTCAAGGACTACTCGTCATTCGGCGGAAAGGTGCAGGGCGGCAGTGAGCTCAGCCCGAATCTCCTCGGTTTCTACATGCCCGACACGAATTTCACCTATTTTTATAACTTCCGAAACACGCCGGCATTCAAGTCGGCGCGCGACCAGGCCGAGTCTGAACTCGCCCGGCTCGGAGAGCAGGCTCGAAGCACGAAGGATTCGACACAGCGGCGAAACCTTGCGCGGCAGATGGATCGCGCTCGATTCGTCATCAATCGCTCGAAGAGCTTCGGCGGCGGCGTCACCGAGGAAACACTTCAGCACGAAGTGGCCCACCAGGTGCTCTTCAATATCGGGTTCCACAACAAGAAGAACCCCGGCGCGAATCCGCGCTGGTTTGCCGAGGGCATGGCCCAGCTCTTCGAGCCCGTCTCCACCGACAAGGGCGGAAACATGGGCATCGTCAACAAGGACAAGGCGGAGGCCTTCCAGAATCTGGTCCAAATCGATCGACTCTATCCGCTTAAGGACTTCATCAAGGACATCCGGCCGTTCGTAAGCGGCAATGTCGGCGGCATCTCCTATCCGCAGTCATGGGGGCTCGCCCACTACATCACCCGAACGAAACGCAAGGAGCTCCGCAAGTTCGTTCAGATCATTCTAAAGCGCTCCAAGTCCTACAAGTCCTCGCCCGAGGACGAGATTGCCACCTTTGAGGAATGCTTCGGCAAGATTGATCGAAAATGGGAACGACGGTGGAAGTCCTGGATGAAGAACGTTCGGTAGACCATCGGCGCCGACCCAATCGCCACGATTCAGCCGCAAAGCCCCGATGCCGCGCGGGATCGACGTCCGGCGGCCTCACTTGATTCAGTGCCCTGTGATTCCCAGGCGCCCGCGAGCATCGATCCGGTTCCCGCGAAATGTGGTGCCCCGCCTAAGTTCATGCGATCGGTAGATTTGTAATCGCGGACCGCTCCGCGTTCTGGACATTCCGATCCCGACGCGTAAAGTGTAATATCGGGTAAGATGTCGATTCAGACGGCCTCGGCTCGCACCCGTGCTGCCTCGCGCCATTCATCGAAAAAGGGTCTGATATGCGGATCATCACGGAGTCCCCGCGCACCTTCAAATTGACGCTCGTGGCGGCCGCGCTTCTCGTCGGCGGCCAGAGCCCCGACGCACGCGCCGAGGTCACCGGCATCACCGGATCCAGTTCGGCCACCGTTCTCCAGTTCGACGGCATCCTCCCCGCCCAGAGCGACGTCGCCCAGGTGCTCGTCCCCTTGACCAAGCCCGAGCCGCCGGCGCTTTCCATCGCTCAGGTTGACCGGTTCGGCGACAGCGACACGCCCACGGCCGCCGGCTCCGCGCTGGCCATCTTCGAACAGCCGAATCTCGGCGGTGGCGGCGTGCCGAATGATGTCGGCCTCGATCTCGCCGCCTTCACCGACGACGACACCACGACGTGGTTCCTCAGCGGCGAGGCCAACGAGACTCGCACCGTCATTGTTCGCGCATCCGAAGCAGGGGGGAGCACGCTCGTGTTCGACAGCGCGGGCACACGCGGCCGAAGCCGCGTCGTTATTTCCGGCGTCATGTTCATCTCCTCGCGCGATGCAAAGAAGGACCTCACCGGCACCGAGGTGAAATTCAAGCTTCGCGTGCAGCGCCGCCAGTTCGGCCGCCTGCCGTCGGATCTGCTCGACGGCGAAGTCGTGCTCAGCGGCGGCCCCGAGGGCGCGATCGAGGTCTCCTCGGCGACCGGCAGTTTTCAAAGTGCGTTTCTGCCTGTGGTGGATTTTTCCGACACCGTGACGGATCTCGCGCTGGTGCGCGCGGTGCTCTTCGTCGGGCTCGAACTTCCCTACGAGTACGACTTTGAAGTGGGCACGCCATTTGAATTGGCGCTCACCGTGTCATCCGAGGTTCGCTCGATTCCCGGCGGCGTCGGCGCCAGCGCCGTCTTCGGACTGCCGCAGGCGAATCTGCAAACTGTCGTGCAGAAAGTCGCACGAAATGACATGGGCGCCCGCGTCG
This sequence comes from uncultured Planctomycetaceae bacterium, assembly GCA_938008425.1. GTDB lineage: Bacteria > Planctomycetota > Phycisphaerae > UBA1845 > UTPLA1 > JADJRI01. Next base: position 20,799 of record CALLKH010000638.1, read on the forward strand.
CCGAGGCCATCGCCCAGCGCGTCGATACCACCGGCGCTGCTTATCGAAACGGTCCGATCGGCTTCCTGTTCCCGGCGCTGTGCGGCGCGACGGGGGTGGAGACGGCCGCGACCCTGATGTTGCTGGGTTTTTTCGCGGTATCCCTGCGATTCCGCCCCGCATCCCGGCTCGCCCGGCGTTTCCCCCGCCGATAGCCGTGCTAGAATCCCGGGGCGGGGATGGCCCCGCCCACGGCGAGAGACGGCGCTGAACCCGAAGTTGGAGGGCGACTTCCTCACCGTGCTGGCCGCGACGCATGGGACCGGCGACGTACTCTTCTGGTGCCTGGTGCTCATGGGCTTTGTGGCCGTCATGGGCGTCGGCGCCTGGCTGATCCGTCGACGTTTGTTTTCAACGCCCGCGACGTCGTCGGGCGACGACTGGTCGCTGCAACAATTGCGCGAGATGAAGGCGGGCGGGCAGATCAGCGAGGCGGAATTCGAGCGGTTGCGCTCGATGATCATCGCGCAGTATCAGGCGTCGAAGTCTGCGGGCGCGGAAAATGCTCGCGACGCCGGCGCGGGAGAAAGCGACGATTCGACGCCGTCGATCGGCGAAAACGGCGTCAACGATTGATCGGGGTTTGAAATAAAGACCCCATATCAGCGGCGTCGATAAGTTGCGTGCGGCCCGATATTCGCCGCGCGATACAATGGGTAGATCGCCGTCGGCCGTGCCGGCGGATTCAACAAGACAAGGGGCTTTTCAGTTGTCCAACGGAAACAAAGGCGGCAGTGGTTCGGGTGGTTCCGGTTCCGGCGGCGGACGCGGCGGCAATCGCGGCCCCGAGGATCTGAACAAGCAGCGCAAGCGCGCCAGCGTGTGCAGCTTCTGCGGCAAAACCCATCGCGAAGTCGGCCCCATGGTCGAAGGCCCCAACGACGCCTTCATCTGCTCGAACTGCGTCGACCTCTGCCACAATATCATTCAGCAGGAAAAGCGCAAGGCCTCCGGCCTCAAGCCGCTCTTCCACAAGATTCCCACGCCGCGCGAAATCACCGACCATCTCAATCGATTCGTCGTCGGCCAGGATCTCGCCAAGAAGACGCTGTCGGTCGCGGTGCACAATCACTATCAGCGGCTGACCTATTCCGATCGCTCCGAGCCTGATGACATCGAAATTGAAAAGAGCAACATTTTGCTCATCGGCCCCACGGGATCGGGCAAGACGCTGCTCGCCCGCACGCTCGCCAAGATTCTCGATGTGC
>CALLKH010000639.1 GCA_938008425.1 uncultured Planctomycetaceae bacterium
GACGCCTTCGGACGATCGAGCAGAAGCCGCCAGGCCGTCTCAGCCTTGGTGAAATCCTCCTTGTTCATCAGGTCGCCTGCGGCAATCACCAGTTCGATGTCGGTCAACTCCTCGAGCGTGCGCTTCGCACCGGCCATCGAATCGAGATAGACCTGGACCATCCGCGGCCATGAGCCTCCCTGCGCCGCCAGCGCCTCAAACGCCGATCTGGCGCTCTGCTCCAGCGGCAGACGACGGGCGTCGGTCGCTTCATACTGCCGGGCTTCACTCAGGAACGAATACGCCGAAATGAGCGGCGCGACCCGGATGTAAAACGCCGCACCCGCGTTCTTGCCTCGAAGCCTTTTCGTGGAGCGCGACGCCAGCCGTTCAAGCATGCGCCGGCCTTCCGCGTAATTTCGCGCTGCGAAATACGATCGAGCCAGTTCATACTCCGCCCGCGCCGTGGTGGCGATCGACGCCGCCGAGTTGATCACGCTCTCCAGCGCGGAAAAGCTCTCGGCATACCGCTTCGCCTCGCGAAGCGCGATGCCGGCGCCGAGCAGCGCCTGGTATTTTCGCTCGATCTCGTCCGCGATGCGGGAAATGTTGTCAAACTCCAGGAGCGACTCCGCAATCCGCTCGGCGCGGCCCGGGGCATCCTCCGGAACAATCATGCTGAGATAAAGCCGCGTCCACGCCAGGTTCAGGCGCTGCTGATCGATCAGAATCTGGATCTGATCGGCAATGCCCAGAAGCAGGAATTTCCGTTCGTTCGTGCGAAGGTCGATGTCCAAGTCGTCGAGTGTCGTGCCGGCCTTGAGGTACAGACCCTCGGCCTCCTCCAGACGCTGGGTCAACCGTTCGCTGTCGTATCGAAGTCCGCTGGTGATTTCATACTGGTCCAGATCGACCGCGATCCAGTAGCGCAGGATCATGTCGGCCAGTTCAACCCGCCACTGCGCAATGTTCAGCCGCCGCCGCTCGCCGCGATACCACGAAGGATCGGCCGCCAGATCGATGACGCGGCGATACTCCTCCGCCGCCCGGGTGAACATGTGCTCACGGCTTTCAGGCGCCTTCTCGCTGACAGCGGCGTTGGCGTAGGCCCGCGCGATGTGAACGCGGTGCATGGTCGGCGCGCCGACGAGAAGCTCTTCGACCAGTTCCGGCATGCCGCGCTGGATGAGCCCGGCGACGAGCCGGCGCTGTTCGGCCGGAAGGCGGTCGCTCGAATCGTCGGCCGCGGCGATTGACGACGTTGCAGGCATCGCAAACGCGGCGAGAAGAAGACTCAATTGTCGCAGGAAGGCCTTCAATTCACGTCAATCTTCACGTTGGTGTTTACCGAGAACTGAATGTTGCTGAAACCGGCGCGGACGCACGCATCCATCGCGGAGATAACGTTCTGATACGCGACGCCCGGTTCGGCGCCGATCAGCACGCGGCCCTTGGGATCGGCACCGGCGGCGATTCGCTCCCGCAGAAACGCCGAGAGCGACGCGAACGTGTTCTGCACGAGTTCCCGCTCCATGACGATGATCCGGCAACCGGGCGGATCGGTCGATTCCATCAGGGCGATCTGCACCGTCGGCACGACGTTGATCTCCGAATCGCCGCCCGGCCCGACGCGCGACGGCAGCTCCGTCGGCAGAACGCCCTCGGAGATGTTCACGCTGGTGCCGAGCATGAAGAAGATCAGAATGACCATCGTCACGTCAACCATCGATGCCAGGTTGGGGGCATAGTTGAGCGTGGGCGAGAATCCGCGGCGGGGACTCATCATGGCCGGTCCCCCCGGGGTACGGCGCTGAAGGTGACCTTCTGCACGCCCACTTTCGCACAGACCAGCATGACCGCCTGCACATACTTGTACGGCAGATCGCGATCCGCCCGGATGACGCAGTTGACGTCAGAGGTTCGGAGTCTCTCCGAACGGAGCCGCTCCTCCAGATCCACGAGCGTCATCGGCTTTTCCTGCACGACATACGTGGCGGCGATTCCGTCCGCACGTTCAAGGCTGCGAATGTTGACGACGAAGCGCTCCCCGAGATCCTTCTTTTCGACATCCTTGGCCGACAGTGCATTGGGCAGATCGATCGTGCTGTTCTCGTTCTTGACCATGTGCGTCGTGAGCATGAAGAAGATCATGAGGCACATGGTGACATCGACCATGGAGGCCAGGTTGATCGTGACGCCGGTGGGTCTCGGAGGAGGCTGCATGGCCGTCGATCATCCCTCCGCGAGTTGAACGGGGCCGCTGGTCGTCGCGGGGCCGGGCGGCCGTGCGGGTGGCGCCGCGCCGGGAAGGCCCGGCACCGGGGCCGACGGGGAGGTGCCACCCGCCGACGCTGGAAACGGCGACGAAGAAGCACCCGAAGGCCCTGGCGTGAACTGCGCCGGCCGGAAGTACTCCAGAATGTCTACCGCGGCGGCATGGGCCGCGACCGTCAGCGAGTCCACGCGATTGCGGCAGATGCCGAAGAAGAACATCGCCATGATCGCAACAATGAGCCCGAGAAATGTACTGACCAGCGCTGTACTGATGCCGCCTGCGAGATTGTCCGCGCCGTAGGCGCCCGTACGCATCTTGCCGAAGGCATCGATCATGCCGATGACGGTTCCCAGAAGGCCGAGCAGCGGCGAGATGTTGCCGATGATATTCAGATATTCCACGCGGCGAAACTTGCTGCTTCGCCACGCCATCGCCCGCTCTTCGACCGCCTCCTGCATCGCCTCGAAGCCGTGACGGCCATGGCGCAGGCCGACCGTGAGCACGTCGCCGAACATCGTCTTGCTCTTGCTCAGCTTCTCGATGCACTCCTTGAACTGCCGGCGCTCGACCATTTCGCGCGTCGATTTCACTTCCTCCTCGGTGATCATCGTCGAGCGACGGATCGAAAAGAAATGTTCAAAGATGAGCATCGCCGCGAAGAGCGACAACAGGCCGATGATCACGCCGAGCCAGCCGGCGCCTTCCATCACCGTGTCGAGGAACGCGCCGCTCGGCGCATCCGCCGGGGCGTCCGACGCGACGGCGTACGGGGCCGACAGCACGACGGCCGCGACGAACAGCCACGCACCGAGAACAAACCGAAAACGCCCGGATAGTTTCGACAATCTCATGCCTCCGCCTTCCATGGTGCGACCGCGCCGGCCGCACCCAATCGCTCATCGAGCGTGCCGGGGCCCGATGTTACCGCACGATATCATTCTTGGTCACGACCTTGAATTCGCCCCGGTTCTCCTCCGCGATTCGCCGGAGAATCTCCTCGCCGGTCCCGGTCGTGTTGAAGAGAATCGTGTTCACAATCGTCCGCCCGGATCGGTTCATCTGCTTGAACAGCCGGAGGATCGTCTCGTTGTCCTCGCTGAAATCGCCATCCGACAGGAGGAATATCACGTCCGGACGAAAGCCCATCGCCTTCTTGATCGCGTTGACCGGCTCGGTCTGGCCCTCGGCCGTGATGCGCTCGATCGCGTCGAAGACAGCCGCCTTGTTCTCCTCGGTCGCCCGGCGCATCCGCGCGCTCCATTCGTCGGCGCGACGGCTGTCGTTGAACCAGATCAGGTTGAACTGCTGGTCGTCCTGGAGCGTGCCGATCGCCTTCATCAGCTCGCGCTGGAGCAGAATGAAGGTATCCGCCATGGAACCGCTGCGATCCATGACGTACACGACGCTTCGCGCCTGCTGGCCGCGACCGACGCCCCACATCGCGCCGACCGGCCCGCCGCCGGCCAGGTCACGATCACCCAGTCCGCCGCCAAGGCCGATTCCCCCGCCGTTGGCCACTGCGATCCCGGTCCCGACGATATCGCCGCGATCGATCTGTTCGACGCCGATGGCATTAAGCCCGGTGCCGCCGACATCGACGGGCGTCATTTGAAACGACTTGTCAGACTGAAGCAGCGACGCAAGGTCCTCGACCGAGGCCTCGCTCTCTCCCTGCTTCTCGCGTGCATCGGGATGGTCCTGATTCGCGCGACCGGGGAAATGAAAACTGCCGACCGGTCCCTCCTGGCCTTGAGAGACCACCTGTGCTGTGAATTCGGTCGAAAGTCCGTCACCCGCCGTCGCTCCAACCGCCCAGCCCGTCAGGCTCAGCAGGAAGAGGAAAATCAGGTGGCACACGAGGCTCAGGCCGGCAGGGCCCAGAAAGTGAACGATCTCCCCGAAGACGGATCGATCCTGACCCGTACCGGCGCGCCGGGGCGCCTGGCGGGTGATCTGCCGATTGGGGCTCAGGTTTTGAACAGCCGGGGAAGCCAAAGGCGGGACTCCTTGCTGCGTGGCGGCGTCCGGACGGCGCGGCGGCAAGTGGCGGTGGCGATCGCTGTTGCGATGCTCTAATGATTATATCGGCCGGTGGTCCCGCTTCAACGTCAGGGTGGACCCGGTTTGGCGAATCGCGATGGTTCGATCGACGGTATTCGATCCGAATCACACGCCGGCACATGCGTCAAAGGCCGCTTTTCTTTTGACCCCGGATCGTTCAAATGTTACGATGAATGTGCTGCATTGGGTAAAGAAGCAACCAAAGCGGGGCGATGCGATAGCGGACCATGAGCCGCACGTGTATTGCGTCCCGCCACAAGCCAGAGTCACACGCTGTAGGGGGCGCGTCCCACGGAATGGGACGTATTCGCGTCAGACACGACGCGACCCTTTCGACTTGAACAACCTGACGAGGAGGCACGGGTGGGTCGCACCATCCATACTTATCGTTCCGCTCTCATCTGCGCCGTGCTGGCGACCGGATCGTCCGCGCTCGCAGTTGAACCGCAGCCCCGCGTCGGCGCCGAGCTCGCCGCCTCACACAACGCCGAATCGTCTCCACGGAATTCCCTGAGCCGGGCGATGGCCCTTCTCGAAGCCAAGGACGCCGAGGCGGCACTCAAGATTGTTCACGACCGAAAATCCGAACTGTCGAAAGCGGACGAATTTTACGTCCGCGGCCGAGCCCGATTCATTCAGGGCAAGCTCTCCGCGGCACGACGCGACCTTCAATCCGCCATCAAGACGCGCAAGAAGCATGCGGACTCACACTACTGGCTCGCCCGTGTCTACCAGTCGGACGGCGCTCACGCGCTCGCCTGCACCGGGTTTCAAACCGCCTACGCCCTCGGCCTCGGCACCTGCGACCTGCATCTGCACTGGGCCGAGTCGCTTCGAGCCTGCGACGAGGTGATGGGCGAGGTTCGCCAGCAGAATTGGACCGAGGATCGCACCTCGGCGCCGCGTTCCGGGCATTTTGATTTCGATGGACTCGTCATCGGGGTCGTCCGCGGCCAGCCTGAGATCGTGCTGATCGCGCCGAGAAAGTCGGCGCTCTACCAGGTCCACAAGGCCATCGAGGCTGACGCTGATCGCGGTGATGCCATGCTGCTGGCAGGCGAGCTCTGGGCGGCCATCGACCGGCACGAATCGGCGGCGATCATGTTCAAACGCGCCGCCGCCCGCGTCCGTGGTGATGCCCTGTCGTCCTGCCACCGCAACTGGGCGGCGAGTTCGCTGGCCCTCGGCCGGCATGATTCCTACCTCGATCACACGAAGACGCAGATGCAGCTGGGCGGCGGGATCGACAACGAAGAGCTCGCCCGGAGCTACGAACGCGCGGCTGTCGACGCCTCAAATCGCGGGAATCTTAGAAAACAGACGCGATACCTGACGCTCGCCGCGGAAACCCGGGCCACGCCCGGCCGGTACATCGAACTGGCCGATGCCCTACTGCTGGCACAGCGCGCCGAGGATGCCGAGCGTTATCTGAAGCTCGCGCTGGACATGAATCCGTCAAAGCAGCAGCGGGCTGAAATCAAGCTTCGGCTCCTGCGAACCGCCTATCTCGCCACTCCGGACGCCGGTCGATAGCCGTCCCGCTCTTCTCGACCCGACTGGTCAGCTAGACGCCGACAGTCGCTCGGCCGCCGCGACCGTATTGGCCAGCAGCATCGCCACCGTCACCGGCCCCACGCCGCCCGGCACCGGCGTGATCCACGACGCCTTCGCCTTGACCTCTTCAAACCTTACGTCGCCGACGAGCATCGACTTGCCCGACCCATCCGGCGAAGGCACGCGGTTGGTGCCGACGTCAATAACAATCGCCCCCGCTGAAACATGATCGGCGCCAATCAGCCCCGGCGCTCCGGCCGCGGCGAAAATGATCTCGGCATTTCTCGTGTGCGCTCCCATGTCGCGCGTTTTGGTGTGGCAATGTGTGACGGTGGCATTCGCACCGAGCAGCAGCATGCCCAGCGGCTTGCCGACGATGACGCTGCGTCCCACGATCACCGCGTTCTTGCCGGCGATATCAACGCCCGTCGACTTCAGGCACGCGAAGGCCGCGGCGGCGGTGCACGGCGCGAGCGCCTCGCGCCCCATCGCAAGTCGCCCAAGATTCGTGGCGCCGACGCCCTCGACATCCTTCTCCGCCGCGATGAACTGTTGCAGCGAGAAGCCGTCCACCGGCTTCGGCAGCGGAAGGTGAAGCATGATCCCGCTGACGGCCGCATCGGTGTTGAGCCGATCCAGCACGCCGCGAATCTCCGCTTCATACGTATCCGCAGGCAGCCGGACCAGTCGATAGTCGATTCCGATCGACTCGGCGTGCCTGGCCTGAGAAAGCGCGTAGCTCTCCGCCCCGCCGTCGTCGCCGACGAGAACCGCCGCGAGACAGGGCAACTGCCCACCCTCTCGTAATGCCGACACCCGCCGGGTCAGATCCTCGCGGATCGTTGCCGCCAGAGCTTTTCCATCGATCAACTGCGCCGCCAATGAAAGCCTCCCGGAGACGTCATCGCCGATTCACACGGCTCATCAACCCAATTCCCAGTCTGCCGTCCCTTTATGGTGGACGGGAGCCCAAACATCAAGACCCCTGCGTGCCGCGACGCCGGGGGCGTCGTACTGAAATCATCAGCCCCGGGCTCAGAACTCGGGCCATCAGTCGTCGAATCACAAGCCCACGCCAGGTTTGACTTTAGGCCCCAAACCGCTAGCCTGTTCGATTCGATGTCGGCCCGCTGGAACCGCCACGAGGGTTCGGCCGACTCCTGACGATCGACTTGGAGATGAATGCCTTCATGAAGCTTGCCTTCAGCAGCGTGGCGTGTCCGGCCTGGAACCTGGCCACCATGGTCGAAAAGGCCAAGGACTACGGCTATCACGGGATCGAACTGCGCGGACTGGAAGGCCAGATGCACCTTCCGTTGGCGCCGCAGCTTGCCTCCAATCCGAGGAAGATCGCCGAACTCATGCGCCAGACCGGCGTCGAGTTGATCTGTCTTTCCACGTCGGCTGCCTTCCATATGCGCGACCAGAAAGAGGTCGCCGAGAACAAGGCCCAGGTGCGCGAGTACATCGAACTCGCCGGCAAGCTGGAATGCCCCTTTGTGCGCGTCTTCGGTTCGGAGATTCCCCGGCTCAAATTCTGGCTGCTCGGATACGAGCGCCGCGAGACGGTGCTGGCCCGAATCGCCGAGTCGCTTCGTGAACTCGCCTCGTACGCGGCCGCTCATCGCGTGACGCTGCTCGTCGAAAACAGCGGCGACTTCTCCGACTCCAATGCGATGTGGTATCTCGTCGATGCGGCCGGTTCGCCGGCGCTCAAGTGCCTCTGGAATCCGCTCAATGCGGCGCTGCGACGCGAGCGGCCGACGACGTCGATCCCGCGACTCGGCCGGAAGATCGGCATGGTTCACCTGTGCGACGGCAAGTTCAACTCGGCCGGCGCGTTCGAGGGCCATGCCATCCCGGGTCAGGGCAATCTCTAAACGCCTCGGCTCATCCAGTTGCTCAAGGGCATTCGATACCAGGGATATCTGTGCATCGACTGGCCGAAGCTCTGGACGCCGTCACTGGCTGACGCCGACAAGGTGCTGCCGGCCGCGGCCGAGTATCTGCGGCCGCTCATCGACGAAAAGCCGGTGGCGATGACCGCGTACAAGGGCGACAAGTACGGGCCGACGTTCGATCTGGAGAAGGTCGAAGCCTAAGCCCCCGCCTGAGTTTCTCCTGCGGCAGCCGACTCAAACGCCGATTCAATTCAAGCACCAAATCAAGTCAAACTGAAGGTGTCCTCCAGTAGTCGTGAAGTTGCGCGCAATCATCACCCTCACCCTTTCGGACTCCCGCCTTGGTCGTCCTCAATCTCCCTTCGAGGGAGAGGGAATGAGGGGCCTTGCTGCGCTCGGCCAAATTGGAAACCCACGTGAGGAGTGCGCAAATTTGTCAGACAGGAGTCTCATCTGCTGGCGATGCGGTCGAATTGACAGCACCAAACGAGTTTTGACGTGACAAACCCCCGGGCCTTACGATTTCCCCCGGATGGCCCTTCAATCCAAAACACAGCGGGTTCTCCTGTTCGGCTTCATCGCGTCGATCTGCTCGTGCGGGCTGGTCGGCATCTACGTCTTCGCGGCCGGTGACTTTGGAAACTTGGAGGCTCGGATCCTCGGCACAACGATCCTGGTGGCCGGCATCTTTCTGATGGGCCTGCTCGCCGCGATTCCGACGGCGAGACGAACCTGGCACCCGCTTGGCCCGATCGCCATGGCGACGCTCCCGTTTCCCCTCGTCCTGACTCTGATGCTGATCTGGATGGACTATCTCAGTTCGTATGACTACAGGTATTACCGCGAACTGGAAACCTGGATCGCGACCTCTTGGACGGTTTCCAGTACGGCCTGCGTCATCGCCCTGCTCTCGCTGGCCCGGCTCAAACAGCAGTGGCTCTGGATTCTCGGCGCCACCGTCACCTCGGGAATCCTATTCTGCCTGCTGATACTCTTCGTCATTCACTTTGAGGTCGACGACGATTCAATGACCCGGATCATCGGCATCAACGCGATTGCCACCGTCTGCGGCGTTATCACCGTCCCGATCCTGCACCGGCTCTCAGCGATCCCGACGGTTGAACGCGTCATCACGTCGAAGGTCGAAGTCTCACTCACCTGTCCGCGGTGCAACAAGGCCCAGGTCATGACCGTCGGGGGCTCAGAATGCAACGGCTGCAAGCTGAAGATCAACATCGAAATCGAGGAGGACCTCTGCCGAAAATGCGGCTACGTCCTGTACAAACTGGAGTCCGCGAACTGTCCGGAGTGCGGCACACCGATCTTGCCGCAACACCCGACGGCCGCATCAGAACACATCGATCCGGTCGCGTGACGCCTTCGCACCAATAAAGGCCAGCATCATGTCGAACGATGAAACATCCGCACGCCTCGTCGCCACCATTCGCGAACGCCTCGCCGACGCTCCCGCCACTGAAGCAACCATCCGCCCGATCCTCGACATGACGCTCGCCCATTTCAACTGCGTCGTCGGCGCCGTTCACCGGCTGAATTCTGAAACGCAGTTGCTCGAACTGGTGGCCGCCCGCGGCATTCCCGACGCCATCATGGATCGGGTGAAGCTCATCCCCATCGGCAAGGGCATGGCGGGCATCGCCGCCGAGCGCATGAAACCCGTGCAGGTCTGCAATCTTCAGACCGACGAATCCGGCGTCGTCAAACCCGGCGCGAAGTTGACCGAGATGGAGGGCTCCATCGCCGCGCCGATCATCATCGACGGCCGTCTCCGCGGCGCCATCGGCGTCGCCAAGCCGCAGGAATACGAATTCACGGCGGAAGAACAGACACTGCTTCTCGAAATCGGCCGCATCATCGGGGAGAGATTCCAGTGACGCCGCTGTCACAATTCAAAGTGCTGACGTTCGACTGCTACGGCACGCTGATCGACTGGGAGCGAGGCATCTGCGACGCGCTGCGCCCCTGGCTGAACCGAAACGGGCCACCGATCGACGACGAAGCCCTGCTCGCGGCGTTTGCCCGAATTGAGAAGGTGGTCGAAGGCGAAACGCCCGAACTGCCCTACCCCCAAGTGCTCCGCGCGACATACGCACGACTGGCCGAATCGCTGTCGATGCCCTCCGACGCCGCATCGGCCTACGCGCTGGCGGACTCCATCGGCGACTGGCCGGCCTTCGCGGATTCACCCGATGCGCTGCAACGGCTCAAACGACGCTACAAACTGGTCATTCTCTCCAACGTCGATCGCTCCTCGTTCGCACGTTCAAATCAACGGCTCGGCGTCGAATTCGATGCGATCATCACCGCCGAGGATGTCGGCAGCTACAAGCCCGCGATGGGCCATTTCACCCGGGCGGCCGAGCTATTCAAGAAATGGGGAGTCAATCCGGAAGAGTGGCTTCACGTCGCCCAGAGCCTCTTCCACGATCACGCCCCCGCGAAATCCATCGGCCTCGCCACTGCCTGGATCGACCGCCGGCGCGGAAGAGCCGGCACCGGCGCGACACCGGCCATCCGTCTCGCCACACCGCCGGACTGGTCAACGGCCACGCTTGGCGAATTCGCCGATCTGGTGGACGCGTCGTTTGGAGGTTGAGCCGTTCGAGGTTTTGACGGAACAAAAGAGTTCAGCCGGACCGTGATTTAGAGCAGCTCGCGATTGAGTGAAGCCGTCAGCATTATTCCCACACGATCTAAGGCGAAGCGAGACAAGGTATCGGTTCAATACCACCGTAGACCTCGCGCGAAGGCATCGGCATCGCACCAGGCCGTTTCA
>CALLKH010000640.1 GCA_938008425.1 uncultured Planctomycetaceae bacterium
GGCGCAGTTTCGCCAGTCATACATCGGCCGCTGCCGCGCAGCCCTAAACGCCTCGAATCGGGAAACCCCTGATTTACGACATCACGAGTCTTGATTCGGGTCAGGATGGCGTGGACTGCGTCGGGGACGGCTTCTTTACCGGTACGGCCGCAGCCGCCGAATCGGCCTTCTTCGCAGCCAGCGCCTGCCTCGCCCGGGCGGACACGTTATCGAGCACGTTCATGTAGTTGATGTAACTGTCGTAGGGCGACTCGTAAGGATTGAAGTACTTGTGGACGTCCCCGTCCGCGAAATACTTGGTGCACATGTAGTAGAAATGGTCCGAGGTGAGCAGCTTGCGCCAGTCCTGGATCAGGCCGGCGTCGCCCGTGGCCTTCACCGTCGCCTCGAGGTTGTACGCCTCCTGAAGCGCGTTCGACTGCATGGCATTGCCCAGCCACGCCGAAAGGTCACGCTCGGTGTCGGCCCAACTGATGAGATGGTGGGCGTCAAACGCACCGACCGGTTCATGGGCCGCGGCCACCTCGGCGGGCGTCTTGAAGTCGTTGTCCGGGTGCTTCAGGACCTGCCCCGGAAGGTGATACAGGAAGTCGAAAATCCCCGTGTCGGACCACTGGTGCTCGCCGAAGGTCTCGTAGTCCATGAACAGGTTCACGGTGTAGCCGTTGCCGTTCACCTGGTTCACCCAGCCGGCGAATTTCTCTGCGGTGAGCGGCCACTCCGCCCATCCCTGGTTGCCGAATCGAAACGCAATGTCGTCCGAAAGGCGGAAGTTCTTGAGCAGCACCTTGATCGGACTGTTCGGCGGGCGATAGACGAAATTCGGCGATCGGTAGCCAAGAATGTGATCGGCGCCCTCGGCGATGACCGCCGTGAAGCCCATCTCGTGGGCCGCATTCGCCACTTCGTTGTTGTAAATCAATTCGGTGTTGCGAAAGGTCGTGCTCTTGCAGCCGAAGAGATTGAGTATCTTCTCCTGCTGCATTCGAACCTGCTCGGCAAACTCCGATCGCGAGTACAGAAACGAGAGACTGTGGTAGTACGTCTCGGCGATGAATTCCACGCAGCCGGTGCTCGCCAGCCGCTTGAAACTCTCAAGCACTTCGGGGCAGTACGATGCAAACTGATCGAGCACGACGCCGGTCAGCGCATAGGACACCTTGAAGCGGCCGTCATGCAGCTTGATCAGATCGTAGATGCACTGGTTCGCGGGAAGGTAGCACTTGTTCGCGACTTTTCGGCAGATTTCTCCGTTCTTTGCGTCATCGAAGTAGTTGTGGGTCGTGTCGAAGACGGAGTATCGCCGCAGCCGGAACGGCTGATGAACCTGAAAATAAAAGCAGACCGAAGCCATGTGCGAACTTTCCGTGAGAACGGCAACCGTTCATTGTACGCGAGGCCGTTCCTGACACAACCATTTTGATCCGCATCGCGCCGGTTCGCGCTTCGCAGAACAGACAAGAATGAGTCTAGACGCCCCCCCGACCGCAGAGGCACTCGGCTCAACCCGCGACCTGCTGGTACACATCGACGCAACCCTGTGCCGAATCCTTCCACGTCAACTGGCGAATCTCAAAGTGGCCATGCTCGCGAAGCGTCGCCTGAAGCGGCGGATGCCGCAGAACGGCGACGATCTTGTTAGCCATCTCGTCGACATCCCAGAAATCGACCTTGAGCGCGTGCGTCAGAATCTCCGACACGCCCGACTGCTTTGAGATCAGCACCGGCGTATCGTTGGCCAGCGCCTCAAGCGGCGCGATGCCGAACGGCTCACTCACGCTCGGCATAACGTACAGATCCGCCATCTTGAAAATCCGGGCGACGTCGTTCCCGCGCAGAAAGCCGGTGAACAGCACCTTGTGGCCGATCCCGAGCCCTGCAGCCATTTCGATCGACTTGCGGATGAGGTCCCCGCTGCCCGCCATGATGAATCGAACGTTCGGTTCGAGTTCCAGCACGCGCTTCGCGGCCATGAGAAAATACTCCGGCCCCTTCTGCATCGTGATGCGGCCGAGGAAGAGTACGATCTTCTCATCGCGGGAGATGTTCGGCGGCAGAACGTGGCTGTCGCCGTTGAAATCGATCGCGTTGTAAACGACCTCGACCTTCTCGGGCGCGACGCCGTAGTGCCGAAGCACCAGGTTCCGCGTCAGGTAGCTGACCGCGATGACCTTCTTCGCGCCGTGAAGCCCCTGCCGCTCGATGTCGTAAATGCGCTGGTTGACATGCTCGCCGCTGCGGTCGAACTCCGTCGAGTGGACGTGGACGACCAGCGGCTTGCCGGTGACGGCCTGCACCGCCAGTCCGGCCGGATAGGTCATCCAGTCGTGAGCATGGATGACGTCGAACTGTTCGCCGATGGCCATCTGCATCGCGATTCTCGCGTAGCGGTGAACCTCTGCGAACATATCGCCGGCGTAATGATCGCTCTTCGGCTGAGCATTCGCCGCACCGCCGAGCACGCTGGTGGGCGTATTTGCCGCCGAGACCGCCGCCACCGCGTCTGCCGGAACCTCGACCTCCACGCCGTCCACCATGATCTTTGCGGTTGACGGCTGAGAGACACGGTGCTCGGCTGAATATTCCTCAGGCCGGCCGTACGGCGACGCGAGCGCGGAGGGAATCGCGCGAAGCTCTACATGCTCCATGCCGGGAACGTGATAGGTTCGGTAGCCGAGTTGGAGCGCCGTGGCCTGCGCCGCGGCAAGGGCCTGTGCCGGCGTGGGAGTCTTGAGATGAACGTGCGTGGCCGACGAGGAGTCGACGACCTGCGGCAGAACGAAGACGACCTCATGACCCAGCTGGTTCATCGCCCGGGTCAGCCCATAGCAGGCCGTACCGAGGCCGCCCGAGATGAAAGGCGGAAACTCCCACCCAAGCATGAAGATTTTCATGGCCTTGGAACTCG
>CALLKH010000641.1 GCA_938008425.1 uncultured Planctomycetaceae bacterium
CGACGCCGTGGCCGCCAGCTTCTTGCAGGATCACGCCAACGCCTGTTTCGCACTCGACCCAGCATCGGCGAGCGAACTCACCCCGGTCAAAACGCCGTGGCTGCTCGGGCCGATCGCCGCCTTCGGCCAAACCTGGGATGCCGCAACCACCCGGCGCGCCGTAATCTGGCTCGCCTTGAACCTGAAGAAGCCCATCCTGAAACTCGTCGAGGAGGATTACAACGAACACGGCCTCCAGGAACTGCTCTCCGCCCGCGGTTCGGCCTATGACGTGAACATCGAGGTCTTCAAATCGCTTCAGTCCACCATCACCGGCTGGCCCGGCGGCAAGCCCGCGCTTGCGGCCGCCGCCGCTGCCTTCCAGCGCGAAGGCCGGCGCGGCGATCATTCATCGGGACTTCGCGCCGCGTCGCACGGATCGCTCGCCGCGACCATGGCGCCATCTGATGCCACAATCTCGTCACTCAAGTCCTCGTTGGATGATCCGTTCCCCAAGCGCGCCCTCGTCTTCAGCCCCCATCCCGACGACGACGTCATCTCCATGGGCGGCACGCTGATTCGCCTCTGCCAGCAGGGCCACGAAGTGCATGTCGCCTACCAGACCTCCGGCAACATCGCGGTCTTCGACGAAAAGGCCGTCCGTCACGCCGATTTCGTCGCGGAATTCGCCCGCGCCTTCGAGCTCTTCAGCGAGAAGGAGATCCACCGCATCGAATCGGCCATCGAGTCCTTCGTGGCATCCAAGCAGCCGGGCGATGTCGATTCGCCCGCGCTTCAGCAGATCAAGGGCCTGATCCGTCGAAGCGAAGCCCGCGCCGCCGCCCGATACTCCGGCGTGCGAGACGAGCGGATGTATTTCCTCGACATGCCATTTTACGAAACAGGTCGTGTGAAGAAGCGCCCGCTCTCGGACGCCGACATCACCCTCATCGTCAATCTGCTCGAGCGCGTTCGCCCGCATCAAATCTACGCGGCCGGCGATCTCTCCGACCCGCACGGCACCCATCGCGTCTGCCTCAAGGCCATCTTCGAAGCGGTGAACCGCCTCTCGGAGCAACGGTGGATGCGTGAATGCCAGGTGTGGCTATATCGCGGGGCGTGGCAGGAGTGGGAGCCGCACCAGATCGAAATGGCCGTGCCACTCGCGCCGGGTGAAGTGGAACGCAAGCGCATGGCGATTTTCTACCATGAATCGCAGAAGGATCGCGCCCTCTTCCCCGGTCCGAACGACCCGCGCGAGTTCTGGCAGCGCGCAGAGGATCGCAACCAGGCGACGGCCGAGTTGTACGACGCTCTCGGTTTGCCGGAGTACCAGGCGATCGAAGCCTTCGTCCAGTGGCGGCGCGACGGCTGACGTGCCATAGCGACCTGCTCGAATCATCCTGGGGTCCCACCCTGGAACCGGAAACAGTTTGACAGCCGCATCACATGCGGACCGGGTTTCGTCGAGCTACAATCCGCCTTTCAAGCGGCTCATCGCCGCATGCCCCGGATGCGATTCAGACAGGAGACCTCCCATGTCCAAGACCCTCGCCTACGCCGCGCAGTCCGCCACAACACCGCTCAAACCATTCGACTTCGAACGGCGCAAGCCGGGACCGACCGACGTCCAGATGGAAATCCTCTTCTGCGGCGTCTGCCATTCCGATCTTCACATCGCGCGAAACGAATGGAAGGGAACCACCTATCCCGTCGTTCCCGGCCACGAGATCGTCGGCAAGGTGACGGCCGTCGGCAGCGCGGTGAAGGGCTTCAGGATCGGCGATCGCGTCGGCGTCGGCTGCATGGTTGACTCGTGCCGCAAGTGTGCGAGCTGCGAGACGGGCCTTGAGCAGTACTGCGAAAACGAAATCATCTTCACCTACAACTGCCCCGACAGGCACTCGGGCGGCATGACCTACGGCGGCTATTCGAATCAAATCGTGGTCGATGAGAAATTCGTGCTCCGCGTGCCGGAGAAGCTCGATCTCGCGGCCGCCGCCCCCCTGCTCTGCGCGGGTATCACAACGTTCTCACCGCTTCGCACCTGGAAAGTGGGCAAGGGCCAGAAAGTCGGCATCGTCGGCCTCGGCGGGCTTGGGCACATGGGCGTGAAGCTGGCACACGCGATGGGCGCCCACGTCGTGCTCTTTACCACGTCGCCCGGCAAGACCGACGACGCCCGGCGACTCGGCGCCGACGAGGTCGTGATCTCGAAGATTCCGGACGACATGAAACGCCACGAGAACAGCTTTGACTTCATCCTCAACACCGTCGCGGCCACGCATAACCTCGACGACTATCTCACGCTGCTGAAGCTCGACGGAACGATGTGTCTTGTCGGCGTGCCCGAGAATCCGCATCCCGCGCCCGCGGTGGTGAACCTGATCTTCAAGCGGCGCCGCCTCGCCGGCTCGCTCATCGGCGGCATCAAGGAGACACAGGAGATGCTCGACTTCTGCGCCGAGCACAACATCGTCTCCGACATCGAGCTCATACCGATCCAGAAGATCAACGAAGCGTACGAACGAATGCTGAAGAGCGACGTGAAGTACCGTTTCGTCATCGACATGGCGTCGCTGAAGGCATAGTGAGCCATCGCCCTTCAAGGGGTCAGGCCGATTCCCCTACCGGCCTCATCCGGGGCGACGTCCTCTCCCAGCCCGACAGATGGGACAGCGCATCTCAGCCGCGATTGGGACGATCGAGCCTCCCGGCAGCAGAAGCAGACCCATTGCCTGTCAGCCACGGAGCCGCGATCCGGCTTCACAGCAGCAGAAGAACACCCATCGCCTCCCAGTCACGAAGCAGCGATCCGGCCTCCCAGCCGCGGTAGCGGCAAAAGAGTGTAGCCCACGGCGCAAGCCGTGGGTGGCGTCACCATGGCACTCAAAGCCCCGGCAGGGGCGAAAGAGCGAATTTTGGTTAACCTCTCATTCGTCCCTGCCGAGCTCTGTTCTCTCTCCACGGCCACCCACTCATGTCGTGGGCGATATTCTGATTTCGCCGCCTGACCGAAACTCAACCTTCTCTCCGCCCCCCGCCACCTTGCCCCATCGATCGAAATCCGTTCGAATGGTTTTCGGTCGCGATGTCGGGCATGGCCGTCGGGATGCGCGCATGGATATTCTCTATCAGATTCCGTTCTACGCCGTGGTGATCGGGATCGTCGCGTTCTTTGCGTGGCTCGCCGCCCGACAGGCGCGGCTTCGGCGCGAGGCCATCCAACGGCTCGCGGATGAACTCGGCATGTCGTTCGATCCCGGGGACGACTACTCCATGCTCGGCGGCCGCTTCAATCGCATTGATCTGCTTCGAAAGGGAAAAAGACAGAAGACATTCAATCACCTGATCGGCCGCGTCGAGGGGTATGACGTGGTCTGCTGTGATTATCGATATGTGACAGAGACGACCGACAGCAAAGGCCGGAAGACAACGCATTATCACTATTTCGGCATCGTCTTCGTCGAAGTCCCGCTTCGAATGAGCGAGGTGCGCATCCGCCGCGAGGGCTGGTTCGACAAGATCGCCGGCGCGCTGGGATTCGACGACATCGACTTCGAATCGGCCGAGTTCTCCCGGCGCTTTCACGTGGCTTCCGACGATCGGCGGTTCGCGTATGATCTCATTCATCCCCGGGCGATGGAGTACCTCATGAGCACCGACAAGTACAGCTGGGAATTCGAAGGCGGCGTCATCGCACTCTACCAGTCAGGGACCTTCAAGATCGAAGCCATCCGCCCGGCCATCATGACGGCCATCGGATTCATCAAGCACATTCCGCCGCACCTCTGGGCCGACCGCGGCACCGCGGCATAGGATGGGGGAACTCTCGCATGGAACCCGCTCTCGTCGTCGGATTTCTCATCGCCGTCTTCGCGATCTGCGTGCCGGCCGCGATGTACAACGGCCTCGTTCGCATGCGCAACCACTGCCGCGAGTCGTGGAGCGACGTCGACACCGAACTCAAGCGCCGCCACGACCTGATTCCGAACCTCGTCGAAACCGTCAAGGGCTATGCGCGACATGAGAGCAGCCTGCTTGAACGCGTCACCCTTGCCAGGACCCGTGCGATGTCCGCCGGGGATTCACGTGAAGCGCTTTCGGAACGGGAACGCGAGTTGGCGGGTGCGCTGGCCGGCGTGCTGGCGGTCGTCGAAAACTACCCCGACCTGAAGGCCGACGGCCACTTCAAGCAGTTGATGGCCGAACTCGTGCTGACCGAGGATCGCATCCAGGCGTCGCGACGATTCTTCAACGCCAACGTCCGCGATTACAACTCGCGCTGCCAGACCTTTCCCTCCATGATCCTCGCCCGGGCTTTCGGCTTTGAGGAGGAGGAATTCTTCGAGTTGAGCGATGTCCGGGAGCGTCAAACGCCTTCGGTTCACCTGGAGACGTGAGGCCGTAGAGGACGAGTCGTTTGACCACCCAGGATCCGCGATGCCGACTGGAACGGAATGTGATCGCCCGGAAAGTCGCGGCAAAAAGTCGGAGCAAACAGGATGGCCGGAAAAAATCCAATCAAGAACCTGATCGACAAGGCGGCGGCCTCGCGCGAGCGGCACCAGGCGCGGCACCGGCCGTCGGGATTCGGTTTCGTCTTCGCCGACCGGCTGGGATACCTGGACCCCAATCGCTGGGACGCCGTCACGTCGTCGAGCTCCGTCTTCATCCAGCGGCCGTATCTGACCGCGCTGGAGGAGCACGGACCGTCCAACATTACGCCCCGCTACGCCATGATCTTCCGCGGGGAGAAGCCCGTCGCGGCCCTGGCGCTCCAGGTGATCCAGGTCAGCGGCAGGACGATCTCAGGTTCAGGCGCTGCCGTCGTCGAGGCCGGCCAACGCTCACCGAAGTCGGTCGCCAAATCGGCCTACGGCAAGATGCGGCGAAGCGCGGTGCAGTCACTCAATACTAGGCTCCTGATGTGCGGAAACCTGATGTCATGGGGGCTGCACGGCATCGCGATGGCTGAGGATGAGGACGCGAGTGCCGTCTGGCCGGCAGTGGCGGAGGCGATCTACCGCGTCCGCCGCGCGGAGAAACTGTCCAGCAGCGTGGGCCTCGTGATGGTGAAGGACTTTTCTCCCATCGACGCCGAACACGGGAAATCACTCCGTACATTCAGCTACGAGCCCGTCCAAACCGATCCGGACATGGTGCTCGATCTCAAGCCGACCTGGACGCAGTATGAAGGGTACCTCGCCGACCTGGCCAGCAAATACCGCAAGGGCATCGTCAAGATGCACAAGACTGTTGCCGAGGCCGGCTGGCAGGTTGAGTCGTTGTCCGATCCTTCGGATTGCACCGCGAGGATTCACGATCTCTACATGCAGGTGCACGAGCGTGCGGCGGTGCGATTCTTCACGCTCAAGCCGGAATTCATCCCCGCGCTTGCAAGGTCGCTTGGCGACAACTTCCGTTGCACCACGGTACGCCGGGAGGATGAAATCGCGGGCTTCGTCACCACCATCCGAGATCGCGACACGGCCTACGGCTACTTCCTGGGTTACGATCGCCAGGTGAACGAGGACGTGCCGGTCTATTTTCGACTGCTCCACGCGGTCATCGCCGACGCAATCGCCATGGGCTGCCGCCGTGTTTCACTCGGACGTACGGCGCTTGAACCCAAGGCGAAACTCGGCGCACGGCCGGTCCCGCTCAACGTCTGGGTGCGTCACCGACATCCGATCATGAACAAACTGATGCGGCCGCTGATGAATTTCGTGCCGCACGACGAGGCGCCCGAGAGAAGCCCGTTCAAGAACGAAGTGGCGACGGTTGAATAAACTTCGCTCATCCTCAAAGAAGCAGCGGGCGGCCATTCATTCGAATGACCGCCCGCCTCTTGTTCCGACCAACTGCTTCATTCGGTCCTGTCTTCGAAGCTGACCGACGACCGCGTCTTACTTCTTTCGTCGTCGCTTCGGGGTCGTCGCTCCGAGACCGATCAGGCCGACCATCGTCGCCATCAGCATGTTGGGGCCGCCCATTCCGCAGGTCACCGGGATTTCGATGTTGATGTCGCCATCGTCAATCGGTCCGGGCGTCGGATTCGGCGAGGGGCTCGGCGTCGGCTTGGGGCTCGGCGTCGGACTGGGCGTCTGGCCGCCCGCCACGTTGCCGACGACGTTGAGCTGATACGCACCGCCCTGCCCTTCGTACGGCATCACGAGCACGTACACCATTCCGGCATCTACGAAGGTCTCGATGTACTCCTCCGAGCCCATCTCCTCGGAGTAGCCGAGGTCGTTGCCGTTGCCGTCGAACATGTACATGTCGAGGTCGCCGCCGTTTCCGAAGACTTCCACCGAGATCGGTCCCGCCGTCGTCACGTTCAGCACGAACCAGTCGTCATCCGCACAGATCAGGCTGTGTGAGCCGGCGCCGATCTGGGCGGCGGCTTCAGGCGAGTCATTGTCTTCGAACGCATCGTCGTTGCCGCCGGGGCCGGGCGTCGGCGTGGCGCCGTCGTCGAAGATCTCCACTGCATCGAACGCCGCGGTCGTGGCCGCCACCTCGGCCGAGCCGGCGCCGAAGAGTTCCTCGGCCGACACGATGCAGGCGAGGCGGCAATCGACGAACTGCGAGCCCTGGGTCAGATGCGTCGTGTTCGCCCGGTAGAAAATCGCCGAGGCGCTGCCGATGCCGACCGAGTTGTTCATGCCTTCGGCCAGCAGGTAGAACGCGTGGTTGATGATGCTGCTGTTGATGTGCACGCCGCCGTTGTCCTCGCTCATCTGGGCGTACTCGCTCATTCGCGCCGGGTTCGGAAGGCCCTGGATCTGCTGAACCGAATTCGGATCGGCGTAGTTCTGCATGACCATGTTCATGTCGGCGCCCTTGAGCCAGTCGCACTGGCCGCGAACGAACGCCTCAACCGCCTCGCCGAAGATGTCCGACATCGCTTCATTCATGAAGATATATGAAACGGGGCGTCCTTGTGATCGTCGTTACACTGGTTCTGT
>CALLKH010000642.1 GCA_938008425.1 uncultured Planctomycetaceae bacterium
CTCCTCGGATGGGGGCGACGCGCGAGCGGTTTCACCACAGATGTGATTGATGGTCGCCCGAGCCGCTCGGGAGCGACATGCTCGTCATGCGGCTCGGCGGCTCGATATTCAGGCAGATTCCCAGTGTGCGAACAAGGAGCAGGGTTGAAGACCCCATTTAGGCTTGAATTCCGTCTCGCTCTATCGGGTAGAATCGTGGCCGTCCGAATTCCCCCTGTCGCGCGATCAGATGAACGAGGGCGCTCTCATGTGAGGGGCGCCACGAGACCATTTCCGGAGCCAACCCATGACCCGATTGATTATCGCAAGCCTCTTCGTGTGCCTCCTTGGCGTCACTGCGGCCATGCATGAAGACAAACCGCGTGAGCGAAAAAAGACGAAGGGAGTAAGGAACATGCAGCTCGGCAATTTCTCGGTCAGCCTGGCCGTCAAGGACATCGCGGCTTCGCGCGCGTTCTATGAGAAGCTCGGATTTGAGGTGGTCGGCGGCGACCAGTCGAAGAACTGGCTCGTGCTTCAGAACGATACGAGCACGATCGGGCTCTTTCAGGGGATGTTCGATAAGAACATCCTGACGTTCAACCCCGGCTGGGACCGCGACCGGAATACGCCGAAGCACTTCGACGACGTCCGCGAGATTCAGAAGAAGCTCAAGAAGGCGGGCCTCGAACTGACGACCACGGCCGACGAATCCTCGACCGGCCCGGCCAGCCTGACGCTGATGGACCCGGACGGGAACATGATCCTCGTCGACCAGCACGTGCCGAAGCCGGGGAAGTAGGCGAATCAGGTGCGTCGAAGACGGTGGGGTTGGGCGATTCTCAATCCCGCATGCGTCTGCGTTCCGCTCGTTTGCGGCGATTGCGTTGTTCGGAAGACTTCAGAAAGAATCGAATTCTTTGGAACCGCACTCCACTCGCGGCGTCAAAGGGGCAGGTATCTGGAGGGGCGAATCCACCGCACCCGGGAGCTTCTACACCTCGTCAGGAGGCTGGTCTTGTCATTCCGCCGATCGCGCCGCACCATCGGATTTGTTCTGTCCGTTTCCGTACTGACCCTCGGCTTCGTGTCGTTCGCCTGCAGCGCCGCGCGGGAGAGTGACGCGAGGGCAACGAACCCGCCTGAATTGGCAACCGTCCCCGATACATCGACCGCGTCCGAAACGTCGTCCACGCCCGGCACGACCCAAATCGATCCCGCACCGGCCGTTTCGCTGCCGATGGGCCCGCCGCTGTTGCGCCGACCGGCCGATCAGATCAGCGAGTACATTCGCGAGGTCTATCAGGATCGCGACGGCGTCTACTGGTTCGGCACCAACGGCGACGGCCTTGCCCGCTACGACGGCCATTCGCTGACCTACATCAGCATCAAAGACGGGTTGGCCGGCAGCGCGATCCGGGGGATCCTTCAGGACACGCGCGGCGCCCTGTGGTTCGCGACCGAAGGCGGAGTCAGTCGATACGAGGACGGCCGGTTCACCAATTACACGACGGCGAACGGCCTCAGCGACAACAGCATCTGGAGCATGATGCTTGATCAGCGCGGCGTCATCTGGGTCGGCACGCACGAAGGCGTCTGTCGATTCGACGGCGAGTCATTCGTTCCGTTCGCGCTTCCGCGGGTGGAGGTCGAGAATCCCGAGTCGCGTTTCAGCCCGAAGGTGGTCTTCGCCATGTTCGAGGACGCTCGCGGCCATCTGTGGTTCGGCACCGACGGCGAAGGCGCGCACCGCTTCGACGGCCAGTCGTTCACATCATTCACGGCGAAAGAGGGTCTTGCCGGCAACCTCGTTCGTTCGATTCGCGGAGATCGGCACGGGCGGATCTGGATCGGCACCGACGGCTCCGGCGTGAGCTGCTACGACGGCAAGACGTTTCGGAACTACACGAAGAAGAACGGGCTCGCCAACGATCGCATCTTCGAGATACTGGAGGATCGGGCGGGCAATCTGTGGTTCTCCACGCTGGGCGCCGGCGTCAGCCGGTTCGACGGCGAGTCGTTCACGACATTCGGCGTTGAGCAGGGTCTTGCGAATTATCACCCGACGGCGGAACCCGCCAACATCCACGTGCAGGAATTCTTCGAAGACAGCGACGGCGTGATGTGGCTTGGCTGCTCGGGCGGTCTGTTCTGGTTTGACGGCAGCGACTTTTTCAATGTGTCGAAGAACGGACCGTGGCCGAAACCGTCGAAGGACTCGTCGCGGGAATAGGCCTCAATTCTGCACACAATGTTATCGCCGAGATGCGGCAGCGTCCCCGATACCCACGGACGTTACGAGAGCGGTGCGGCCCACCTTACGAATTCCGACCTGTGTCTTTCCGTCATGGATTCAGCACCAGCATAATCAGCGCCGCCACACCCGGGTCGCTCGTGAGCGTGTCCGCGCCGCCGAGGCCGTTGACCGTGAGCCTGTCGCTTGCCGCCTCCGAGCGAAGTATTCGAACGAGCGCCGCCAGGCCGGACACCTCGACGCCGCCGCCCGTCGACGCGACATGTATCGTGTCCGGCAGTTCGGTGCCGTTAATGGTAAGGGCGTCTGCCTGGGCGTCGCCGGACGCACCACCGAGTGTGCCGGCCAGGTCAATATTGACCTGTGCCACGTCGGTGCCGGAGAGGCTGTTCAGGGTGATCGTGTCGGCGGAGCCAAGGGCGCGAAGGTCGAACTGTTCGACATCATCGACGTCCATGACGACGTTGCCGACGTTGCGCGTGAAACGCAGACGGAAACCGTTGGCGGAGAAATCAAAAATCTCGCTGGCGTTTGACCCATTGAAAACCAGAATGTCGTGGCCGGCCTGCCCTTCGACGGTATCGCTGCCGTCGCCGGGGTCCCATTGAACCGTATCGTCGCCCGCGCCGCCAAACAGCACGTCGTTGGCCTGATTGCCGTCGATGAAATCCTGATCATCGCCGCCCAGCAGCAGATCGACCCCGTTGCTGCCGAGCAGGGTGTCATTGCCCGGTCCGCCGTCGGCCGTAATCTGGATCAGTGCCGTCAGGTTCCCCGTGCAGGCGAGCGTGTCGTTGCCGCCGTTTGCGTTCAGAACGAGATTCTCACAGGCGTTGATATCGAGACTGAACGGTGACGGATTAATCCGGTCGAATCGGACACGGGTGCCGTTTGCGGTCACCGTGAAATCCTCGGCGCCGTCGCCGCCGTTGACTTCAACGGTGTCGATTCCAACGTCTCCTTCGACGATGTCGGTGCCGTCGCCCGGATTCCAGATGGACCGATCGTTGCCCGTTCCCATGAAGAGGGTATCGTCTCCCGCGCCGCCGACCATCGTGTCGTTGTCGTCGTCGCCCATCAGGACATCGGCGCCGCCGCTGCCCGTCAGAACGTCATTTCCGGTTCCGCCGCTGAGAGTCAGTCCGATGACACCCGATCCGAGTCCTGTCGCCGAGACATTGTCGGCGCCGCCGAGCGCGTTGATCGTCAGCCGGTCGGCGGCGGGCTCCGCGACGGTGATGTTGACGGTCGCGGACAGGCCCGTCACCAGTGTGCCGAGTATTCCGCCTGCGACGGCGATGGTGTCCGCAGCATTTGTGCCGTTCACGATCACGTTGTCAGGCTGTGCGTCGCCGGTTGAGCCCCCCAGTGTTGCC
>CALLKH010000643.1 GCA_938008425.1 uncultured Planctomycetaceae bacterium
GTCGGGCGGAGAATCTGTTGAAGCGAGAGGAATGTGAGTTCCGATAATAATTATTGTTGATCCCGCGTAGGCTATGTTTTTCGAGAAAGCGGGGTCCGAGAATGGCATGGATGGAGCGTCGGCGGCCTGAGGACCCATCTGGGACGCACGAGTTGGCTGCGTCGCAACCCTCGGCAGGACATAAGCATAGAGTGTGCATCTCCATCCGGCGCCCAGGACTCAAGAAACATGCGTTATTCGGCCGTAAAGCCAGTTGAGTACTGGGGAAGCGACAGAAAAGTGTCGAAAAAATATCGATCGTCGTGTGCGAAACATGTTGACACCCAATTCGGGGTCTCGCTAATATCCCCCCCTTGAATCAGGCGTATGGATCTGATGGGCCTCGTCCCCGTTGGCGCG
This sequence comes from uncultured Planctomycetaceae bacterium, assembly GCA_938008425.1. Lineage (GTDB taxonomy): Bacteria > Planctomycetota > Phycisphaerae > UBA1845 > UTPLA1 > JADJRI01. The sequence continues at coordinate 400 of CALLKH010000643.1, forward strand.
GCAAGTTCGAGGTCTCGACAGAATGACGCGGTGAGTTCCCCGCCGGTCGATTCTGTGGCGAGATCAAAGTGGAAGTGAAACAAAGTGTATCGGGGAACGCATGAGTGAGGTTACTCAATGAATCTTCTGGACTTTGCAATTGCGGCTCTGATCGGTTTCATCGACCTGAACCCGTTGCTCGATCTCGTCTTCACCCCGCTTAGCTGGGTGCTCTTGTTCTGGAACTGATTTAACGCGGAATCAGCATAGACGACAGACGTCTATAGCGAGTGGATTCGAAACGTGTCTCTTTTTTTTGGAAGGAAAACACAATGAACATTCTGGACTTTGCGATTGCAGCTCTGATCGGTTTCATCGACCTGAACCCGCTCCTCGACCTCGTCTTCACCCCGCTCAGCTGGGTGCTCCTGTTCTGGGGTGGCAACTAAATTTTGCCGCCTGAACAGGTCTGCGGAGCTTGCTCCGTAGGTCTGGAGTGAGGGGCGGCTGCACTGAGCCCGGGCAGCGAGCTCGTTGTCCTGGGCGATGGCGCCTGCCCTTCGAGAGAGTCGTGGTGAATCGCTTCGTGCGAGAATCACGAGTTCTCTCAGGTTTGAGAAACACAGAGATGGTGGGCGCCTTCGGGCGTCACCACTGCTTCTGCTAGCAGCAGCAGGACCTGAGTGTGTTACATGCTCGGGTCCTGTTTCCTTTTTACCGATCGTGATGGACGATCATCCTTCGAGTCCAGGTCATGTCTTCGCAGGGGCAGGCCGGGCGCCTCCGGTTCAACAGAATCTCATCGAACGATTTCTTCTTTGAACAATCCCTCGCTCCACCCGCTGCCCGGAGCAAAGGGACTCATGGGTCGGCCAATCAGAGCGGCGACAGCCGACGCGGCCATGGGTTATAATTGCGGCTGCGTTGTGGAACACTGAATCCAGCTTCACCCAGGTGCGATTAAGAATGGCCAAGGTTGAGATTCCCGAGGGTTTGTGGCTCCGCTGCCAGGGTTGCAGCAAGATGGTCTTCAAGAAGGTTCTTGAGGAGAACCTCCGGGTCTGCCCGGAGTGCCAATACCACTATCGCGTGGACGCCAGGACACGGGTGCAGCAGTTGACTGACCCGGAGACGTTCGAAGAGTTCAACGAGAATCTCGTCTCGACCGATCCCCTGGGCTGGAAAGACAGCCGTGCCTACTCCGATCGCCAGGTCGAAGCGCGCGAGCGAACAGGCCTCGTCGAAGCCGTCATCAGCGGCAAGGCCTACATCAAGGGACGGCCGCTCATGCTCGCGGTCATGGATCCGTTCTTCATCATGGGATCGATGGGATCGGTCGTCGGCGAGAAGATCACCGCGGCGATCGAGAGGGCGACCGATGAGTCGCTTCCCGTTGTCGTGGTCACCTGTTCCGGCGGCGCTCGAATGCAGGAAGGGCTCGTGAGCCTCTTCCAAATGGCCAAGACGTCCGCTGCGATCGCCCGCCACGATTCAGCCAAGGGCCTGTATATCACCGTCATGACGGATCCCACGACCGCAGGCGTGGCAGCGAGCTTCGCGTCGCTCGGCGATGTCGCCATCTCGGAGCCGAAGGCGATGATCGGCTTCGCCGGTCCGCGGGTCATCTGGAACACCGTCAAGACCGAATTGCCCGAAGGTTTCCAGACGGCCGAATTCATGCTCGAGCACGGGTTCGTCGATCGAATCGTGCCGCGTGCCGGGCTGCGAAGCGAAATCGCCCGCATTATCGACTTCTGCGGGAAGTAGTCGTCCATGGGTCGGAGCGTGACCGGAGCGCGACGGCGCGCTCTTTGTCGCGGACGCGCACCGTCCCGATGTTCGCCCCTCTTTGTTTCAACGTCGACTCGATCGGCCCCAGGCCGTCGCGTCATCGCGCCGCTCACATCATGGAGAAACGCTCCCTCCTGACATGGTTCTTTACGTTATTCAGGTCGTGGTCGGAATCGGCGTTCTCATCCTCGGAGGAGAGTGTCTCGTTCGCGGCTCGGCTTCGCTCGCCAAGGCCTGGGGGCTTTCGCCGCTCGTGATCGGAATGACCATCGTCGCCGGCGGGACGTCGGCGCCTGAGCTGGTCGTCAGCGTCATGGCTGCGGCGAAGGGCAATCCCGACATCTGCGCGGGCAACGTCATCGGCTCGAACATCTTCAACATGCTGTTGATTCTCGGAACGGCCGCGGTGATCTGCCCGCTTCAGACGACAGCCACTTTTATCCGACGCGAAGTCCCGATCATGATCGGCGTCATGCTGATTCTCACGGTGCTGGTTTTTAACGGATCGGTGTCGAAGGTGGAGGGGGCGATCCTGGTCGCGGTGTTCGTGATTTACAACGCCTATGTCATACGCGCCGCACGGCGCGACGCGGCGATTCTTGAGCCGCAACTCGAAGCGATCCATCATGCGCCCCGCCGGCGGTCGGTGAAGCTCAGCGTCGGGATCACATGTCTGGGCCTGCTGGGGCTGGGCGGCGGCTCCGAGCTCTTTCTTCGCGGATCGATCGCCATCGCGGAGCACTTCGGCGTCAGTCAGGTGATGATCGGCCTCACCCTCGTCGCGTTCGGCACGAGTCTTCCGGAATGGGTCACGTCGGCTGTCGCGGCCATTCGAAAGCAGCCGGATATCTGCCTGGGGAATATCGTCGGGAGCAACATTTTCAACGCGACGGCCATTCTCGGACTGAGCGCGCTCGTTCAGCCCGTACCGTTTGACTCGTCGCTATTGGAGATGCATGTCCCGGTGATGCTTGCGTCGTCGATCATCCTGTGGCCGATGGTGGCGACTGGGCTTGCGCTGGGGCGACGCGAGGGCGCGGCGCTGCTCGTCGGATTCACGATTTACTTCGGGTATACCCTCCGCGGGCAATTCTGACCCCTGCGAATGCGACGCCGATCAGGAGTCGAAGATGTGATTGGCGGCGGCGATCTGGTCGGGCATTTGCTCCAGAAGCGAATCGAATTGCTCCGGCGCCATCCGCAGGTCCTTCAGCAACTGCGCGGGCACCGCGGCATCTTCCGCATAGGTACAGAAGCCCGATTGAAGTCGACAGGCGGCGATATCCGCCATCATCACCACGCTCGCCAGTTCTCTTTTCTCGGGCGGGAGTAATTCAGGCTGGTGATGAAATCCCATCGCGTCGCAGACTGATTCCGGAAAACGCCAGCTCCTCGCCAGCGCCCTGCCCAGATCCTGGTGGTCGGCGCCGATGAAGCTTTTCTCTGCCTCACAATAACCGCCGCCCTCGAGGCGAAACTGCTCAACCGCCGCCACGAGCTTTTGCAGTACGGCCTGACGCTCGACAACCATGCCCAGGTCGGAGATCAAGCCCGCGAGAAACGCCTCGTCGCCGCCCGGCTGCTTTCTGATGCTGTAGATCAACTTGGATCCGACGGCCATTGCGATTG
>CALLKH010000644.1 GCA_938008425.1 uncultured Planctomycetaceae bacterium
GGAGGTGATCGGACTGCCGGCCAGTGGCGCCCTGGGGCTGCCGAGCAGCACTGTGACGCTTCGATTCAACCAGATCATGGATCCGGCATCGGTCAACAATCCCGCCGCGTTTTCTCTGATCGCTCCCGGCGCCGACACCGTACAAGGCACCGCCGATGACGAGCTGTTGCCGGTGACATGGAGTAACTATCTCATCGGCAGCAATGAAATCATCTTCACCATTAACGCCGCCAGCTGGACGAGCGGTGTCTACCGGTTCGTGGCCCATGCCGACACACTTCAGAATCCCTTCGGAACGGCGCTCGACGGCAACGGCGACGGCGCCGGGGGCGACTCATGGGAATCGACGTTCCTTATTTGCAGTGGCGCCAGCCGGGCCAACTGCGGTTCCTGCGCCGGCGACATGAATGGTGACGCCCTTCAGAACGGGATGGACTTTCAGAAATTTGTTGCATGCCTGCTTCTTGGCAACCCCGGCGCCTCTCCGGGCTGTGGCTGCGCGGATCTCGATGGAAACGGCGTCGTCAACGATTCCGACACGTCGCTGTTCATTGAGATCATGACCCAGGGCCCGCTCGGCGCATGCTGTCGCGCGAACGGTACGTGCATCATCGCGTCTGCCGCCAACTGCGCGGCGATCGGCGGTGGGTTTGACGGTTCACGATCCGACTGCACCGGCGTGATGTGCCCCCAGCCCTGCCCGTGCACTTCGCCGATCACGTCGTATCCTTACATCGAGAACTTCGAGGGCCAGGCGACGTGCACCACCACCTGCGGCGTGATCTGTCCGCTCGGCGGCGGGTGGTTCAATGTGAGTGACGGCAGCGACAACACCGAGTGGACCGCGGATAACAACGGGACGGTATCGAGCGGCACCGGACCGACGATCGACGCCAACCCGGGCACCGCGAGCGGAATCTACCTCTACACCGAGGCCAGCAGTTGCTTTAATCGCACTGCCGATGTTGTCAGCCCGTGCTTCAATCTCGTCGGGCTTCAGAATCCGATGTTCTCGATCGACTACCACATGTACGGCGCCTCCATTGGCCGGCTTGAGGTGGCCGTTTCGACAGCCAGTTGCCTCGGCTGGACCACCGTCGATGTGCGCATCGGCCAGCAGCAGGCGACCCAATCCGCGGCCTGGCAGACGTTGAATGTCGATCTTTCGGCGTTCGCGAATGAGCCGGAGGTGCGAATCCGCCTTCGGGGCGTGACGGGCAGCGCGTTCACGAGCGACATTGCAATCGACAACGCACGGCTTCTTGGAAACTGATGGGTCCCGGTCGGACGTCGAATCAACCGGTGCTTTGCATCGCGGCGGCCACGCCGTTGATGCTCAGGAACAGAGTTGACCTCAGGAGTTCATCGTCCTTTTCGGTGCGGGCGTGGTGCCGTTTCATCAGCTCGATCTGAATGAGGTTGAGAACGTCGGTGAACGGGTTTCGCGCCGCGATGGCCCGCTGAATGACCGGATTGTTGTCGAGCAGCTCATTCTTTCCCGTGATATCGCGAATGGCGTGGGCCGTTCGCTCGAACTCCTCGGTGATGCGATCGTGCAGTGCGCGGCCGTCGTCGCCTGCGTAGCGCCGGGCGATGGACATGCGCGCCCGGGCCATCTCCTGCTGGGCGTTGTCGATCAGGGTTCGGAAGAAATCCCACTCCCGATAGAGATGCTGCATCGTTTTGGCGGCGCCAGGACGCGCCTTGTTCACCTCGGCGATTCCGGTGCCGAGGCCGTACCAGCCCGGAACGTTGTAGCGCATCTGCGTCCAGCCGAAGACCCAAGGAATCGCCCGCAGATTTTCGAAGTGAACCTCGCCCGAGGTTCTGGCGACGGGCCGCGAGGCGATCGGCAGATCGCTGATGTGGGCGATCGGCGACACACGGCCGAACCAGGGCCAGAATTCCGGATCATCGACAAGCGAGCGGTAGGCCTTCATCGAGGCGGCGGCGAGAACGTTCATCAGCTCGGCATGCTCGCTTCGAAAGTCCTCGGTGGCGGGCGCGTCCGCATCGCGCGGCGGCGTGGCGACGATCATGGCGCTGACGATCTGTTCAAGATGGCGACGCGTGATGGCCGAGAGCGCGTAACGGAAGGTGATGACTTCTCCCTGTTCGGTGAATCGGATGCGGCCATTACGGCTTTGGGGCGGCGTCGCGAGGATGGCACGATTGGCGCGCCCGCCGCCGCGACCGACGGTGCCGCCGCGGCCGTGAAAGAGCCGAAGGTCGATCTTGTTTCGCCGGCATACATCGGCCAGCCTGGCCTGGGCGCGCTGCAGGCCCCAGTTTGACATGCAGTATCCGCCGTCCTTGTTGCTGTCGGAGTAGCCGAGCATGATCTCCTGCAGCCCCCGGCGGGCGCGAAGCTGTGCGGCGTAGATCGGATCGTTGAAGAGTTCCTGCATCAGCGACTCGCTGCGCTCAAGGTCGTCCACCGTTTCGAAGAGCGGCACGACATCGAGCGGAGAAACGACGCATTCCCCGTCGAATCGCCACAGGCCGGTTTCCTTGAGCAGGAGCATCACTTCCAGCAGATCGCTGACATCGTGCGTCATGCTGATGATGTAGCTTTCGATGGCGGCCGGCGCGGTCGCAACGGTGTCTCGCACGACGTCGAGCACGGCGCGAAGATCGTTGGTGGCGTCGCTCAGTTTGGCGGCATGCGGTAGCAGGGGGCGCGGGTTGAGAAGTTCTTTGTGAAGTAGCTCCACGCGCCGGGCCTCGGAGAGCGCGAGGTAGTCGTCGTGTACGCGGGCGATGGCGAGCATCTCCGCGACGGCCGCCTCGTGAACCGCGCTGTGCTGACGGATGTCGAGCGTGGCCAGGTGAAATCCGAAAGCGCGAGCCTGAACGGTCAGATCCGCGAGGCGACCGGCGAGGGCGATCTCGGACTGGCCGGCGTCGTCGAGAGCGGCGGTGAGTTCCGCCAGGTCGGCGGCGAAGGCGTCGGCGGAATAGGCCGAGGCGTTGCGCCGCGCCGCTTCGAGCTTCAGAAGAAGCTGGGAGATGCGAATGCGGAACGGCTCGTGCCGGATGGGTCGCTGCTCTTCCTCGGTGAGGGGGTATCGGCGGGCGTCGCGGGCGATTGCGACGGTCAGTCGCTCGCTGATGGCGACCCGGCGCGACGAAAGCGAAAGCTCGCGCCGAAGCTGAACGAGTTGTTCCTCGTAGAGTTCGAATGCCGCCGCCCGCATTTCGGCGAGTGCCTGGCGCGTGACGTCGGCGGTGACGCGCGGGTTTCCGTCGCGGTCACCGCCGATCCACGTTCGGTAACGCAGCAGCGGCGGCAGGTCCGGCTGGACCTCGTAGTAAGTCTGCATCGCGTCGCGGAGATCCTTGTAGAGCTGCGGAACGGCGTCCCAGATCGCGCCGCGAAGAAAATAGAGTGCCTGCCGAACCTCCTCGATCACGTGCGGACGCTCGGTTCGAATTTCGTCGGTGCCGTACATGAGCAGCACATCGCGCAGCAGGCGGGCCTTCAGACGCTTCAATTCCGGCGGCGTCGGCTGGTGCTCGCGTCGTTCCGTCAGCGCCGCGGCAATGCCGGCCTGCCGGCGAAGAACGGTGCGTCTGCGGGCTTCGGTGGAATGAGCGATCAG
>CALLKH010000645.1 GCA_938008425.1 uncultured Planctomycetaceae bacterium
CTTTCCGGATCCCGTGACGCCGGAAATGATGATGATTCCCTCGCCCGTCTCCGCGATGATCTTTTCATAAATCTTGGGCAGATGCAGTTCTTCGTACGAAGGAATCGTCGGATTCACGCGCCGAATCGCGGCGTTCATCACGCCACCCGCACGAAAGATGTTCACGCGGAAACGCTCGGTCTCGCCGAGGTGCGCCGCGAAGTCCAGGTCGCCGTGCTCCTCGTAAAATGCGCGACGCTTCGGAGGGATGATGGCCGTCATGCATTCGTCGATCTCCTCGCCCGACATCGCGGGCAGCGCGACGGTTCGAAGGTGGCCGCCCATCCGATAAACCGGGGGCATACCCGCCTTCAAGTGAAGATCCGAGGCGCCGTGGGTTTTCATCGCGGCGAGAAGTGCCTGAGCGGTGATCTTTTCTGCCATGCATGACTCCTTTTGATTCTCTCGTGTTCCGAAGGCCCGGCGATCAGCTATGACCGCTCCATTCTACCGCCCGGGAACTCAGGAGAACAAGGAATGCACGGAACGGAATCGGCTGAAAACGAGCCGGATTCTCCGGGAAGTGCAGGGCCGATCGAGCGCGCGAAATGCCGCAAAGCCGACGAACGTGACCATCCATCGAGGGGAGACTCAGCAGCCCGACTTCAGAACAGCCAGTGACAACCCCGGCCGCTGCGCCTCGAACTGCGGCGGCACGACGGTCGGCAATCGCGCTTCGCCGATAATCTCGCCGTGCAGCGTGTACGGCGTGGCTGCCACGATCTGAACGCCGACGAATCCGCCGATCATCTCGCGCGTGCCGGTGAAGACCACAATCTGATCGCCGCCGGTTCGACCGACGAGTTGCATCGCACCCGACCCGCTTGCCGCCGTCGATGCACCCGTCGAACCGCTTGCCGCGAGATCGCCGATCTCACAGCCGCGATCCTGCTCGGACTCCTGCCGCTTCATCTCCGCCTTGCTCGGCCCCTCCACCAGCACCTCGTGGACGCTGCCCATGAGCGCCTGGTGGTTGGCGACATTAATCTGCGCCTGGACGGCGAGCATGTCGTTATTGCGGCGGCGCTTCTCCTCTTCGGGAATGTCGTCGACCAGCCGGTCGTCGGCCATCGTGCCCGGCCGTGGGGAGTACTTGAAAATGAAGCAGTTCTTGTAGCGGGCGAATCGGAGAAGATCGAGGCTCTTCTGAAAGTCGGCCTCGTTCTCGCCGCAGAAACCCACGATCATGTCGCCGGCGATGGCCAGATCCGGCATGAGCGCGCGGGCGCGATCGATCAGCGCCATGTACTGCTCGACCGTGTAGCCGCGGTTCATGCGCTTGAGCACGTCGTTGCTGCCGCTCTGCGCGGGGATGTGCAGATACTTGCAGATGCGCGGCGAGGCGGCCATGACCTCCAGCGCATCGTCCGTAAAATCGCGCGGAAAGCTCGTGACGAACCGCAGCCGGGGAAGCTGCGGCACTTCGTCGTGGACGCGCTTCAGCAGCTGGGCGAACGTCGTCCGCCCGTCGGGACCCGCACCCTCGAATTCGTAGTGGTTCACCGTCTGCCCGAGCAGCGTCACCTCGACGACACCCGAATCCGCGAGACGACGAACCTCGTCAACAATTTGATCGGGCGGCCGATGCTGTTCCGGCCCCCGCGTGTACGGCACGACGCAGAAGGTGCAATACTTGTTGCACCCGCGAGTGATTCGCACGTAGGCCTGGTGTCGGCCGAACACCTTGGGTGTCTCCGGGTGCGCCGAAACCCCGAACACGCGACCGGAGTCCATCGCTTCAAGATCGTCGTGGCCGTCGAAGTGCCGCACGGGTGTTGTTCGGTCGCGCAGCCGCCCCGACAGCGCGATCGCAGGCTTGCGCGTGGCCTTGACGTCGTCAATCAGGCCCGGCAGGCGGTTCAGATCGCTGGGTCCGCAGAGGATGTCAACATGCGGCATGCGCGTCAGCAGGCCGTCGCCGTCGCGCTCCGCCATGCAGCCGATGACGGCGATGATCTGGTCTTCATTGCGGCGGCGCGTGCCCTTGAGCTGCCCCAGCCGCGAAAACACCTTGTCCTCGGCGTGTTGGCGAACGGAGCAGGTATTCAGCACCACCAGCGATGCGCTCGTCATGTCCGCCGTGATCTGGTAGCCCTTCGACATGAGCGCGCCGAGCGCCAGCTCGCTGTCGAGGGCGTTCATCTGGCACCCCATCGTTTCGAGATAAACCGTCTCGCCGCCCGTCATGACTTCTCCGCAGGCTCGAGCGCCGCGATTCGCCGCTCGGCCTTCTTCTTCAAAGACTCGCTGACCTTTTTGTGGGCGGCGCATTCGCGATAGAGCTCAATCGCCTTCTCCGGCCGGTCCAGCTTTTCATAAACCCGGCCCGCGCGAAAGAGCGCGGGGCCGATCTGTTCGCTCTCGGGCGTGAGCACGACGATTCGCATCACGATCAGGCCGGCCTTGGCGTACTTCTTGAGGCTGAACTCAAGTTCCGCTTCGAGAATCTGCCACGACTGCCTCACGCTGGTGCTGCGCGTGGCGTCGAGCGCCGAGCGAATCATTTTTCTCGCCGCGGTGTAATCGCCGCTTCGCACGGCCTTCGTCGCCCGTTGAAGCGCCTCGGGTGAGCTGGCAGAGCCGTTCGATGACTTGCCGCGATCAGATTCGTCGCGGTTTTTCTTCGACTTCCTTGATTCGCCGTCCGGCGCGGCCGATGCGAATGCCGCAAACGACCCGACGCACAAGGCCGCCGACAGCAGCGCCACGCACCATCGCGACCGCAAAAGACCGAATCGCGCACCGGTCCACCGAAAGTGTGAGGAACCCGCCCGCTCGAATCTCGAACGCACAATTGCTCTAAGTGGTTTCACAGCGTAATCTTATCGAGTCGAATCTACAGGGTCAAAGGCCGACGAGGGACCCGGTAACGCCCGTCGGCAAAGAGCGCGCTATGAAAGCAAGACAGGTTTCACATTTCTCTGCATCGCGAGCCCCTGGCCGCCGGACTCATGCCATTTGGATCGCCGCTGTCGCAATCTGCATTCTTTGCGTCATCACTGGCGGCGCCTGCACCCTGACTGATCACTCCGTCCGCGCCATCCCGCCCGAAGGCGCCGAGTTGCCGATCCTTCGACAGGTCCTCCGGGCGCACTCGCACGAAACCCGCGCCATGCAGGTCGTCGTTCGCGATTCCGCCAGCCTGGCAAAGATTCCGCTCGAGGACATCGAGGTTGATTTCAGCCGCGAAATGCTGCTCGTCATCACGCTCGGAAGCGTGCCGTCGGATTCCTATCGGGTTCGCATCGACCGCGTGTTTCGCGAAGGCGGCTCTCTCAAAGTGGACGCGACGATCGTGCAGCCACCCCCGGGCGCACCGCTGGTTCCAGCCAGCCCGTACTGCATCGCCGTCGTCCCCCAGTGCGAGCTGAACGTCCTGAATTTTATGCCCGAACCCCCGGTGCGAGACCGAACTTGGACCCAGAGTGAACCCGGATTCGGCCGGAAATAATCGGTCGGAACGGCGGTTTTTGACACGTCCCGGCCACCGCGCGTCCGGCAATAAGGACCGCGATGGGCGGCCGGTTGCCGCTTCGCCGCCGGAAAGGCTATACTGCTATTGAAGGCAATTTACGGGAAATGGAGCCCATCATGGCCAAAACCGCCAGACCGATCGAAGACGTCAGGGACGACGTGGTCGACATCATCAAGCAGATTCGACCGGCCGTGCAGGGCGACGGCGGCGACATCGAACTCGTCGACGTGACCGACGAGGGCGTCGTCATGGTGAAGCTGCTCGGCGCGTGCATCGGCTGCCCGTCGGCGGCGATTACGCTCAAGATGGGCGTGGAGCAGTCACTGCGTGACAACGTGCCGGAAGTCACCGAAGTCGTCTGCGTCTGACACTTCCTCGCTACCGAAACCGACGCGATTTCACCACAAATCATCACTGTTTGGATTGACGAGTACGATTCGTAAAGCTAAAGTTGCGGGCACGAATGGGTGAACCGCACTCACCCGCCTGCGAGCATGAATATGATCACACTCAAAGCCGACAACCCGATTCAGCGGACGAATACGGTCCGCATCAATGAACGGGAGGTTTCCACGGCCTGAGCGTGTTCGATCGCATCGAATTCCCAAAGCCCCGGAAACTCAAGTGGTTTCCGGGGCTTTTTTAATGCCTGACATAAACCGGTGTTGTATGCAACCGTCTCTCAATCTTGAACTAGCGCCCGCCGGCGGCTCGGTCCTGATCCAGGACATGCGCTCGCTTCTCAAGCTGGCGGCGCCCGTCATCGGTATCACCCTCTCGCGCATGCTCATGGGCTTCGCGGACTTCTACCAGGTCTCGTTCCTCGGCACCTCGGCCACCGCCGCCATCAGTCCGGCCACGATGTTCGTCTTCGTGGGCCTCTGCCTCGGCATGGGCGCGGTGACCAGCGTGCAAACTTTCACCGCCCAGTGCATCGGCCGCGGCCGACCGCTGGAGGCCTCGGCGTATGCTTGGCAGTCCATCTACATCGCGATCGCCTCATTGGCGCTCGCCTTGCCGATGAGCTACTACTCGGAACAGGCGTGGGCGTGGATTGACTCGCCGCCCGACGTGCGGGCGCTTCAGGTCGCCTATTGCCGCATCGCCATCTGGTCGCTGCCGTTCGGCGTCGCCTGCGCAGGACTGGAGGCATTCTTCAACGGCATTCACAAGTCCGGTGTCGCCCTGCGGGCGATCATCCTCGCGCTCGTGGTGAACGTCATCGGCAATTACGCGCTGATTTTCGGCAAGTTCGGTCTGCCGCAGATGGGCATCGAAGGCGCGGCCGTCGCGACGGTGATCGGCTGGCTGGTGCGCGTCGGCGTGCTCATGTTCGTGTTTCTATCGCACGAATTCCGCGAGCGATACCAGACCCATCGATCCTGGCGGCGCGACTGGACCAAGCTGCGCAGCATTATCGTCCTCGGCGGGCCGACCGCAGTTCAGTGGCTGCTGGATGTCGGGGCGTGGTTCCTGTTTCTCGCGATCATCATCCAGGGCTTCAGCACCGAGACCCTCGCCGCGACGAACACCGGCATCCAGTTCATGCACGTCGCCTTCATGCCCGCGATCGGCCTGGGCATCGCCCTGTGTTCGGTCGTCGGCCAGTTGATCGGCGAGGGCCGGCACGAGGTGGCCGTGCGAAAGACCCGCGCCGCCCTGCTCATGACCGTGACCTACATGGGCTTCATCAGCCTGATCTTCCTGCTGTTTCCGAAGGCGCTGATGTCGCTGGTCTCGAAGGATCCCGCCGTGATCGCCGCGGGCGTGGGCGTGCTCCTCTGGGCGTCGCTCTTTCAGGTGTCGGACGCGTTCTGCATCACCTACATCAACGCCCTGCGCGGCGCGGGCGATACCCGCTGGCCCGCCGTTGTGCTGGTCTGCCTCTGCTGGTCGGTCTTCATCGGCGGCGGAATCCTGATGGCGCGTTTCGCGCCAGAATGGGGCCATCACGGCCCGTGGATGATGTGCACCGTGTATATTTCCCTGCTCGGCACCGTGCTCTGGCGGCGATTCGCGTCCGGGGCCTGGCGGTCGATCAACCTGTTCAAGGCCGAGGAAACGGTCGTCATCGCCGATCGCGAGGTGACGCTGGAGCCCGAGGCCATCGTGGAGCAGGTGGTCGAAACTGCCGAGGCGGCCGCCGACGCCGGACTGCCGATTTGAGCATATGATGGCGGCGACTTGAGGCGCGGCGGCACGACGCCGCGCGGGATTCGTTCAGCAACTCCGGAAAAATGGATCACATGACATGACTCCTCAACAGTCCATTCGAACGCCAAGACTCAGGCTCGTCGCCGCGACGGTCCCGATGGCGAAGGCCGCGGCCGACGGCGACCTGGCCGCCTTCTCGCAACTGCTCGACGCCCACGTTCCGCCCGAGTGGCCGCCGGAGATCATGGCCGACGCGCAGGGGCCGCTCGTCGAACAACTCAAGACCGCCCAGAGCGGCACCGGCAGCCTGGCGTGGTACATCACGCTGATCGACAAGAAGCTGCTCGTGGGATTCGCCGGTTTCAAAGGCACGCCGCGCGACGGCCGCATCGACATCGGCTACGCCATCCTCGACGCCCACCAGAAGCAGGGCTACGCGACCGAGGCGGTGAACGTGCTCAGCCACTTCGCCTTCATGGACCCGCGCGTGCAGCGCGTCGTCGGTGAAACGCTGCCGGGCCTGACGGCCTCGATCCGGGTGATGGAAAAGTGCGGCTACACGCTCGTCGGCACCGATGTCCCGGGTCACGACGGCGAGGAGAGTGTGGTGCAGTACGAACTCAAGCGGGAGCAGCTGTTCGGCGACGCCGACGAGAAATAGCAAGCCTCGACTTATCAATACTTCCGGTACCGGCAGGAGAGGCGCGGCGTTCAGGATACGGGATCAATCGAGTGAGCGAGCGATGACGACGGCCCAGTCCATCGACAAGTTGATGCTGGTGATCTCTCTAGTGATTCCTGCAATCGTCATCTGGCGATTCAACCTGATCGGAATCCCGATCGCAGCGCTTGCCCACTGGGTCATCCTCAGCGTGGCCGGTCCCCTGATCAGTCACTTCGACCCGGCTCGGGAAGGCGGTATTCCCGACACGATCTGGTGCTTCCTCGGGTGGATTCAGGCATTTGCCCTTGCCGTTATCATGTTCGGGCTGAAGATGTTCCTGATCTACTTGAAGAAGAGGTATTCACAAACCACCAGTCGCGTCGAATCACGACCCGACTGAACAACCTGCAAACAGAATAAGAGCGAGAAACCGACGACCCATGTTCAACGAACTCCCCTCCAGCTTCGACTTCCCCGCGATGGAATCCAGCATCCGCGAATTCTGGGAGTCGAACGCCATCTACCAGAAATCCCTCGACGCCCGCAAGGGCGGCAAACCCTTTGTCTTCTTCGAAGGCCCCCCCACCGCCAACGGCCTGCCGCACCCCGGCCACTGCCTGACGCGGGCGATGAAGGACGTCTTTCCCCGCTACAAGACCATGACGGGCCACTACTGCCTGCGCAAGGGCGGCTGGGACACGCACGGCCTGCCGGTCGAGGTGGAAGTCTGCAAGGAACTCGGCATCCACTCAAAGGAGGAGATCGAGGCGTACGGCGTCGAGCCGTTCAATCGCAAGTGCCTCGAGAGCGTCTTTCGCTACACGAAGGAATGGGAAACGCTCACCCGCCGGCTCGGCTTCTGGGTGAACCTGGAGGAGGCGTACGTCACCTATCACAAGAGCTACGTCGAAAGCGTCTGGTGGAGTTTGAAAAAGCTCTTCGACGCCGGTCTGCTCTACCAGGGACACAAGATCGTCTGGTGGTGGGCGCAGGGTGGCACGGCGCTGTCATCGGGCGAAGTCGGGCAGGGATACCGCGAGGTGGACGATCCGAGCGTCTACGTTCGATTCCCCCTTGTCGCCAACCAAGTCGTTAAGGCTGAATGGCCCGACAACCGCAAGGATGATTCTCTCGACGAAGTCGAACTCTACACGGAAATCGAAAAATCAGCTCGAACGCTCATCTCCACTGGCCAGTCGGATGAGGCCGACAAGAACTTCGCTCGACTCATCAAGAACTACGGTGCCGTCTGGCTGGGTGCCCTGACGCTCCAGCACCGTATCTCCATGCTGGTCTGGACCACCACGCCCTGGACGCTCCCTTCGAATAGCTTTGCGGCCGTCCACAAGGACCTCGACTACGCAATCGTGCACGACGAGGAAACCGGAGAGTTGCTCATCGTCGCAGCTCAGTTGGTCGAGCAGATTGCCAAGAAGGGCAAGAAAAAGGCATGGACCGTCGTTAAGACGCTCAAGGGCGCTGACCTGGTCGGCTTTTCCTATCGCCCGCCCTTCGACTACTACCGCAAGCGCCCCGCGGCCGATCTCGTTCCCGGCGCGCCGGCCGGCGTGCCGCTGGGCGACTTCAAGCCCGAGCTCACCGCCGGCGGCGGCGTGTACGCCCTCTGGCGCATCCTTCATGCCGACTTCGTGACACTCGACAGCGGCACCGGCCTCGTTCACGAGGCCCCGGCCTTCGGTGAAGTGGACTACAACCTGCTTCAGGAGGAGCGAAAGAAATTCAAGAATCCCGACAGTGTCCCCCTTCTTTGTGCCGTCGCTCCGAACGGCAAATTCACCGCCGACGCCCCGCCTTACGAAGGCCGATGGGTGAAGGACTGCGACAAGGACATCATCCGCGAGCTGAAGGAGAAGAAGGCCTACGACGCCCGGACGGATTTCACGGTCATGTTCCACCAGGAGCAGTACCGCCACGACTACCCCTTCTGCTGGCGCGCCGACCAGGACCCGCTCATCCAGTACCCGCGAAAGAGCTGGTTCATCCGCACCACGCAGTTCAAAAGCGACATGCTCGAAAACAACGAGCACATCAACTGGCTGCCCGACCACATCAAGAGCGGCCGGTTCGGGAAGTTCCTCGAATCCAACGTCGACTGGTCCCTCTCGCGCGAGCGCTACTGGGGCACGCCGCTGCCGGTCTGGGTCTGCCAGAACGAATCGTGCGGCCACATGGAGGCGGTGGATTCCTACGACGCGCTCGTCGCCAAGCCCGGCGTCGCGGGGCTCGAAGCCTGGGAGAATGCGAAGGCGAAGGAGCCGGCGCTCTCGGATCACCTGAAGGTTCACAAGCCCTACATCGACGCGATCACCTACCAGTGCCCGAAGTGCGGCAGCGGTTCAAAGTCGCCGACGTCCGTCATGAAGCGCGTGACCGAGGTCATCGACTGCTGGTACGACTCCGGCGCGATGCCCTTCGCCCAGTGGGGGTTCCCCCATGCCGGCAAGGAGATGTTCGCGAGCCAGTTCCCCGCGGACTTCATCTCCGAAGCGCTCGACCAGACGCGCGGCTGGTTCTACTCACTGACCGCCATCAGCGTCATGCTGTTCGGAAAGAACGGCGTCGCGCGAAAGGAACTGGAAGAGTCGATGAACTCGGTCGCCGGCAAGGCATCGGCCGCCAGTCGCCAGGTCGCCAAATCACCCGATCGCCAGATCCTCGACTACCCGCACCCGTTCCACAACTGCATCGTCCTCGGCCTGCTGCTCGGCGAGGACGGCCTCAAGATGTCGAAGCAGAAGAAGAACTACAAGGAACCCTCGTACATCTTCGAACACGAGGGCGCCGACGCCATGCGCTGGCTCTTCTTCTCCGGCCAGACGCCCTGGACGAGCATCCGCTTCCAGGAATCCGCCATCGCCGAGGGGCAGCGTGAGTTCATCATCCGGCTCTACAACTGCTACAGCTTCTTCGTGATCTACGCGAACATCGACAAGTGGACGCCGGCCGCCTCCGCCGGCGCGGGCTCCGCGAATCCGCTCGACCGGTGGATCCGCAGCGAACTCGCCAGCACCTGCGTGCGCGTCTATGACGCCATGGAGGCCTACGACAATTACAACGCCGCCAAGGCGATGATCGCGTTCGTCGACGCCCTGTCGAACTGGTACGTGCGGCGCAGCCGTGATCGCTTCTGGCGTTCCGAGATGGACGCCGACAAGAATGCCGCCTACGCGACGCTTCATCACTCCCTCGTTACGACGGCCAAACTCATCGCCCCTTTCACGCCGTACTTCGCCGAGTCGATGTATCAAAACCTCGTTCGATCGCAGGACGCCGGCGCGCCGATCAGCGTGCACCTCTGCGATTACCCGGTGACCGCCGGGACGAAGGCCGCCGTCGAATCCGCGATCGACAAGGCGCTCAACGAAGAAACCGAGATTGTTCGCCAGCTCGTGTCCTGTGGGCGCGCCGCCCGGTCGGCGTCGAAGCTGCGCGTTCGCCAGCCGCTGGCGGCCATCGAGCTGTTTCA
>CALLKH010000646.1 GCA_938008425.1 uncultured Planctomycetaceae bacterium
GCCTCCATGGCGTTTCAATCGGTCTGGCCGGGCAGCAACTGGAGTGCGATTTGTCCTTCGTCATAGTGGCCCACGCCGAGATCTGAGGCGGTGATCAGTTGTTTCGGGACCTGCTCCGGGCCCATGAGCGGCGGAAGCTTGTGTTGTTCGCGGATCTGGTTGAGGGTGGCGTAGCCGACTGCATCGCAGGCGACCGGGTCCGGTCCGATAATCAGTGTCCCGGCGGTGTCCGTATCGCTTTCCTCCGCCTCAGGGCCGCGATGAAACGGGACTCTTAAGGCATTGACGATATTAAGCTTAAGCTTGCTGCGAATATCGGGCGCAGCGACGATTTCACCGATCGCCGGGTCACAGCCGCCGCCGTGAAACCTCGCGGGATGGCGAATGAGGCCATGGGAAAGGTTCTTCAGGCAGGAGGTCATCGTGGCAAGGTGGTGTGTCTTCAGGAATGGGACGTTGATGATCGCGGTGGCCTGATCGAGGGCCGCGATGAATGAATCCCGGCCGGAACGACCAAAATCGACGATTCTCCCCTGCCATCGGATGTCGGCTGTTTTCGTCTGAAGCGTCTGGGTCACTTCCTCGCCGGCCTCAAGCAGCATGATCTGGTCGGGGTGAAAGCCGGAATTGAAGAGCAGGTTTACCAGGGCGATGCACATCGCCTCGCTGGTTGCGAGCTGCGCGGCGGCCGATCGGTTGAATTTGACCAGTATGACGTCATCCGGCTTGAACAGGCTCTGGAAGGCATCCTCGTAGGTGGGCTCGCCGGTCAGTGCCTTCACGCCATCCGCGATCGAGGTCCTCAGAAGGCTGCCCTGGACCACCCGCTCGGGGATAATCCTGCGATCCGTCAGTTTAATCACCTTGGATCGCACCACGCGGTGCGGCGGAGACGTTCGCCCTAGATGTTCATCTGCCTGAGCCCGTTCAAACCCAAACGGGTTCGCCCTAGACTCGAATTCAGAGTTGGCGAGAAACGCCGCGGCTGCCGCGGCCGACAGGCCCCGTATGAACCTTCGCCTCGATTCGAGTTCGTCGTGCCCATCTCGTGGCGATGGGTGGTGGCCATTTCTTTCGGAATCGGGTGTCATCATTTACCTTATCGACGACGGGAATCCGCGACGTGAAGACGGGTGGGGTCGCCCTTTTGAGGGAAAGCGAGAATCAACATGGCGAATCAGGCGTACGAAAGTCTGCGACCGACCTTTGAGGCCCTTGGGCAGGGGCATGTCTTCACATTCTGGGAGAAACTGGAGGAGGCCGAGCGGCGGCAGCTGCTCGACGATTTGCGCTGTGTGAACCTGTCTCATTTGCCGGGCCTGATGAATCTGGTGAAGTCTGCGTCCGCCGAATCGGTTCACGTCGAAGGGCTGAGCCCCGCGCCGGTGATTCAGCGTGAAACCGTCCCGGCCGACACGGTTGCGCACGGACGGATGTTGATTTCGAAAGGTCGCGTCTGCGCGATGACCGTGGCGGGCGGCCAGGGCACGCGACTTGGATTCGACGGGCCCAAGGGCGCTTTTCCGATTTCGCCGGTGAAGAACAAAACGCTCTTTCAACTGTTCGCCGAGTCCATCCTGGCCACCGAGCGCCGTTACGGCACCTCGATTCAGTGGTACATCATGACCAGCCCCGGCAATGACGCCGAGACGCAGGGCTACTTCCGGCGGAATCGGTTCTTTGGACTTGCGGCCGATCGCGTGACTTTTTTTCAGCAGGGCGTCATGCCGTCCTTCGATCAGGCGGGTCGCATTCTGCTGGAGCAGAAGCATCGGCTGGCGCTCTCACCCGACGGCCACGGCGGATCGCTGCTCGCGCTGGCGACCTCGGGCGTGCTGGCGGACATGGCGCGGCGGGGAATCGACTACATCAGCTACTTCCAGGTGGACAATCCGCTGGTCGCCTGCATCGACCCCGTCTTCATCGGCCTGCATGCAGCGCAGGGCGCGGAGATGTCGAGCAAGACGCTTCCGAAGGCGGATGATCTTGAGAAGGTCGGCAATTTTGCGATGCAGGGCGGGCGGCAGGTGGTGATTGAGTACTCGGATCTGCCGGAGTCGCTGGCGCGGGCGAGGAACCCTGATGGCTCGCGGAAATTCGATGCCGGCAATATCGCCATTCATATTCTCTCGCGGTCATTCGTGGAGCGGCTGACTGTTGACCGGGCGGCGTTCGCGCTGCCGTGGCACATCGCGAAGAAGAAGATACCGCATGTGGATCATTCGACGGGAGAGACGATTGAGCCCGCGTCGCCGAATGGTGTCAAACTGGAGGCATTCGTGTTTGACGCGCTGCCCCTGGCGACAAAGGCGTCGCTGCTGGGGACATCTCGCGCCGAGGAATTCAGCCCGGTGAAGAACAAGGATGGCGTGGACTCCGTCGAGACCGCGCGGCGTGACATGTCGCTGCGGGCTCAGCGGTGGCTCAAGTTTGCCGGCGTGTCGACGCCCGACTCCGCCGCGCCGGATTCCGGCGGCGCGGCCGTTGAGATTTCGCCCCTGGTCGCGCTCGACGCCGAGTCATTGCGCGATCGCGTGCGATCGGGTGAGTTGCCGGCGTCCTTGCCGGGGGATTCCGCGAAGGGCTTTTATCTCGGGTAGGACGGCGTCAGCCGCCGGTCGCAGGCGGATCGGCGGGACTTGTCGCAGCGGGAGTCGTGGTCGGCTCCGGTTCAAGTGTCAGCGGCATGGAAAGCAGTTCGGAAAGGGCGGTTGTCAGCCGGGGACCGGTGTTCCATTCCTTCGGCTCAATGATCGTCTTGAGTTGCAGTTTGTCATCGAGAAGCAGGATCGTGGGCAGCGATCGAATGCCGTAAGCCTGCGTCAGTTCGGATTTCCATGAATCTCGCAGAATGGTCGGGTGGCAGATCAGATCGGCCTGGGCGAGGGCGCGCGTCGCGGATTCGGCGTCGCGCTCGACCGCAATCGCTACGACGTTGAATTCGGCATCCTTGATGCGCGAGCGGATCGATCGCAGGACGCCGAGCGTTCTGACGGACGGCGAATGCGCCGACGCCCAGAAGAGCACAACCGTGGGCCGGCCCGCCGTTATTTTCCAGTCGAATTCCCGGTCATCCAGGGTCCTGAGTGCGGGCCGCCACGGCCTTCCAAGGTTTCGCCGAAGGCGGACACGACCTTCCAGCGAACGTGTCGAGGGATGATCGGGGTGATATTTCGTCATCAGGCCCATCAGTGAGTCGATCCATGCGTCATTGTTGAGTTCGAGTGCGATCTGGACGACTTTCTCGATCAACGGAATCGATCTGACCGATGCGGGATACCGATCGATGAAACCGCGCATGGCGTCGACCGCCGCGCCATCAAGCTTCTCGCCCAGGGCCCGTCGCGCCTCGATCTCATTGAGCCGCACGCGCAGCTGCCAGTATTCGCCGGCCTCTTTCAGCTCAGGCGAATCGGAGGCGCGAAGTTTCTCGGCTTCCTGGTTGATTCGCGCAAATCCGCTGCCGCGAACCGTGCATGAAATGTAGATGGCCTCAAGTCTTGAAAGCGTGAGCCGAACGAATGCCGGGTCATCGGGAAATTCTTCGAGGAATCGGCCGATCTGCTGGGCGAGGTCCTGGAGCGACTCGGCATGATTGATCATGGCGGTCAGTGGTTCCGGACTGGGCTCGCGAATGGAGTTCAAGTGACGACGGATGAGCTCGTCGAGCTGGGCGCGACGGACGTTCTGCCGCGCATGGTCGGCCGGCGCGGCGGCGCCTGGTTCGTCGGGTTGAACGCCGAACGCGGGAATCGAGAGGACGAGCAGTGCGAGAACTGCCGGAACGGCGGCACGTCGAGCGCCTGAAGGCGCCGTGCCGCGGCGAAACAGCTCGCATTGTCTGCCGATCCTGCACATTCAGCGTCGACTCCGACCCGGCCACTGGCGTCAATCTTCGTAATCAAATTCAAACGGCTTGCGTGCGATGTCAAGCGGCCGCGGACGTGAAACGCTGGTCAGCACGCCGAGCATGAGATAATTCGCGATCAGGCCGCTTCCGCCCATGCTCGCGAATGGCAGCGACATGCCGGTGATCGGCATCATGCCGACCGTCATGCCGGTGTTGATGATGGTCTGCGCGCAGATCATTGTGCAGACCCCGACAGCCATGAGACGTCCGAGCGGATCGGTGGTGTTCGACGCGATGTTGAGGCCGACGGTGATGATGACGAAGTAGAGCCCGAGGATTCCCATCACGCCGAAGAAGCCCCACTGGTGGCCGAGGACGGCGAAGATGAAGTCGTTGTGCTCCTCGGGAAGAAGTTCGTGTCGGAAGAAGTCGCCCTCGGTGAAACCCTGGCCGAAGGCGCCGCCGCTGCCGAGTGCGATCTTGGACTGGTTGAGCTGGTAGCCGGCGTTGAGGCGCCAGGTTTTGTCGTCCTGATCCTGATGGAACAGGGCTTCGATCCGATCGCGCTGATAGCGGTTCATGAGCGGCGAGAAATAGAAGACCGGGGCGGCGATGGCGCCGAGCAGGAGGATCATGAAGAGGTGCTTTTTTCGTGCGCCCGCGACGAAGAGCATGACGAAGAGCGTCGGCAGAAGCAGGAGGCTGGTGCCGAGATCGGGCTCCTTGAGAATCAGCCCGAGCGGAACCAGAGTGAGCACGAACGGCATGAAGAGGCCGGCGAAGGTGCGGTAGTTGGTTCGGTAACGAAGGTAGTATGCCAGCGCGACGACATAGACGAACTTGGTGTATTCTGAAACCTGGAAATTGATCGGGCCGAGCACGATCCAGCGATAGGTGTTTCGACGCGGCACGATAAACGGGGCCATGTTGACCTTGCGCGCCACCAGCAGCAGCACGAGCATGACGAGGATCAGAAAGAACATCACGTACGACCATCGCCCGATTTCGCGATAACCGCTGATCTGAATGAGCATGAACCCCGTGAGCCCGATGCCGAGGAACATCAGCTGCTTGAGCGTCTGCTCGGGCAGTTCGCCGGTGCCGGCCTCGCTGGCGTAGACGCCGAGCAGGCCGACGCAGGTGAGACCCAGCGCCGACAGCGTCACCACCCAGCCGAGGGGCGGCATGAAGCGATGTTCGGAGGTGTTCATGGCGAGATGCTCGAGTATCGCGCCCCGTCCGACGCCTTGAGGTAACCCTGATCGATCAACATGCGGAACACGTCCCGGCCGAGCGGGCCGGCCGCCTGTCCGCCGCCGCCGCCGTGTTCGAGAATCACCGCGAGGGCGATCTGCGGACTGTCATACGGGGCGAACCCCGCGAACCATGCGTGCGTCGGTGGTTCAGTCTTGCCGTCGCGGTTTCGCGGCCATCGCTCCAGTGCCTGGCTGCCGATGCGATCGTGCTTTCGACTGATTCCGAGAATGTCACGGGCTCTCTCGGTCGTCGGTGCGTCAGCGGTCATGATCTTGCCGTCGACGTTGAAGGTGTAGCGGGTCAGCACCGCCCGGGCGACGCACTGGGCGCTGCCGGTCTTGCCGCAGATTTCGAGTTCCTCAAGGCGGGCGTGTTTGTATGCGGTTCCGCCCGGATTATTGACGCAGCGAAAGAGGCCGTTTCGAACCGTATTCCATGCCTTCTCGGGAATGCCCTGGATTTCCTTCGGCGGCCGGTAGTTGCCGTCGTTGGCGATGAGGGTCGGGTCGCGATAGACGCCGGAGGCGAGCGTCGCGAACATGTTCGCCGCCTGGAGGGGTGTCAACTGCACTTCACCCTGGCCGATGGAGTAGTTGCGGCCGTCAGCCGGCAAGAATTCTCGATCCTTGTGTCGGCGCAGGTAGTCGATCGAGGGAATGACGCCGTCGCGCTCCTCGATCAGGCCCGTCAGTGAATGGTGCTTGCCATCGACCCTGGGGCCGCGGATGAACTCGTCGTAGAAGTCCGTCAGTCTGAAGGCCTGGAGCCTCTCGCCCAGCGTGTAGAAGAAGATGTTGCAACTGTGCTCGATGGCTTCTTCCGCGTTGACGTTGCCGTGTCCGGGCAGGTGTTTCCAGTAGGTCCAGCAGTGCCACGCGCTAGCGCCCGGGATGTAGCTGCCGTCGCAATGTGTCGTCGCCTTCGGATCGACGAGCCCGTTGCGATAGCCCGCGAGGAGCGCCACGGGCTTCAGGATCGACCCCGGCTGATACTCCTCGCTGACGGCCCGGAACAGCAGCGGTCGATTGCGGGCGTCGTCGCGCAGCCTTTCGTACTCGCGCTTGACCGTCTCCTGCGTAAAGGTGGGAAAGCTGACCAACGCGAGCACTTCACGTGTTCGCACATCGATCACGACGCAGGCGCCGCCGGTGATGTTCTCATCGGCACTGACGGCCTCGCCGATGACGCGGCTGATCTCGCGCTGAAGATGGACGTCGACGGTGAGCTGCACATCGAGACCGTCGATCGGCGGGATGGCGTGCTTCACGCGGCCGTCGAGGTACTTTTCGATATAGCCGCGCTTGCCGCGAAGCATGTCTTCACAGAGATACTCGATGCCGGAAACGCCGGCCTGGTCTCCGGGCCGGTAGGCGGCCAGCTCATCGTTGCTTCGCGGGTCCTTGTTGATTCGTTCCTCGCTGAGCTGCCCCAGCCTTCCGAGCGCGTGACAGAGGGGATCGGCGTTTTCCGTCCAGACGCGGCGAACCGACGGCTCGACGCGAACAAAGGGCATTCCCGACAGGTCAACTTCGAGCTGCGTGCGGATTTCCGGCGGGATGTCGCGAATCAGCGGGTGAAACTGTTCTTCCTCGCGAAGTCGGAGGTTCTCGATCGACTCCTCGAATCCATCGCCGCGGCGAGCTTTCCAGATGTGGCGCCGAAGGGCCTCGACGCGCGAGCAAATGCCGTTGCGTCGCGACCGCAGCTTGCTCATCGGCGTCTCAGACACGCGTTCCAGCGTCAGCCACATCTTCTCGATGCGGCGATTGACTTCTTCTTCGGCCTCGGCGGCCGGCCGGCCGTGCCAGCCCGGTTCGGTTCGGCGCAGGCGATTCGCCATCTGGCCGATGAAGGCGTCATTCATGCTGAGGACGCCGTAGTGAATCGTGAGATCGTTCGCGGGCTCGTCGGAAACGAGCGGCCGGCCGAATCGATCGAGGATTCTTCCGCGAAGCGGCGGCAGAAACTTCCTGGGCGAGACGAGGGCCTCATCGGCTTTCTGCTGATAGCTGTCGCCCTCGGCGATCTGGAGGTCATACAGGCGCGCGACCAGCAGCACCCCATACAGAATGGGAACCAGGAGGACGATTCTGAGGCGGCGTTCAAACATGAATCTGTTCGGCGAATCGAGAGACCATCGACTCCGTGGGATCGGCGCAAAGGATCTTAGAGTCGAAGCAACTCCCGTGCGTGATTATTGACAGTCCCCGGTGATTCACAAGGGCCGTAAAAACCTTACGCGGCGCGTCTGTGAAATGTTCAGGCGGTGCGAAGCACTTTAGTCTCGCTCAACGCGTCCGCAGGCCGTCGGCGAGACCGACACCGAGCACGAATCGCATGTGCTTGAGCAACCAGTGGCCATAGAGTGCGAGTGCGGCGGTGTAAACCGCCTGCCCGAGGGCAACCGAAAGGACGTCGCCGAGGCCGCTCCAGTCGCCCATCACATAGAGCATGTGAGCGCCGACCATGACGTTCAGCATGAATTTCATCATGAAGGTGATCAACAGTTGCGTGGTGGGGTTATCGCGGATGATCACTTCGCGAATGAAGACCACGCCGACCGCGATAAGACCGAGCGAAAGGGCGCCGACGCCGAGGTTGGAGTAACCTGCGTGGTGGTAGCTCATGCCGGACAGGTCCATCATCAGGCCGATGATCCAGCATGCGATGAGGGCG
>CALLKH010000647.1 GCA_938008425.1 uncultured Planctomycetaceae bacterium
CACGAGGTTGAACGTCGTCAGCACGCTGGTGCGTTCATTGTTCGGAATCGTCTCAAAGAGCAGCAGAAATGTCGCCAGTTCATACGCCCCCCAGCAGACGCCCGCAAGCACCTGCGTCGGCAGAAGGTAATACGGCGAGCCGCTGACCACCCACATCACCGCCAGCGGCACGATGCCGAGTCCACCGATCCAGAGCAGCGTGTGCGCCCCCCACCTTTCCGCCACGCGCCCCAGCACGATCATCGACATCGACTTCGAAAGAAACGAGGTCGCCAGCATGCCGAGATACAGCATGTATGAGAACTCAAGCTTCTGAAGCATGAACGGCGTGAAGAACGGCGCCGCGAGCTGAGATGTCACCTGCACGCCCACCATGTAGAGCATCAGCGCCCCGCCCGTGCCGCGCAGGCGACCCGCCATCTCCCGCAGCGTCACGTTTCGCTCGACGAAATCATCGCACACCGGCTCGGCCTGGCGCATCAGGAAATAGGACGACACCAGCCGCGCGATGGCCGCAACGGCAAACACGAACACGAACCCGAGAAGCGGAGTGCCGCCGAGCTTGGTGTAGTGCAGGACGAGTCCGCCGAGGACGAGCCCGATCATGACGAAGCCCTGCGCGAAGCGCGTGCGCTGCGTGAAGAACCGCGTGCGCAGTCGCATCGGCACGAGGTGGCCCATCCAGGTGTTCCACGCCGGGCCGGCCGCAAGCGCCGTTCCCCAATAGACTGTCGCAACCGCCAGCACGCTCCACGCCGGCATCCATCCCCGCCACGCTGCGATCGCCAGCGGCACGAACGCGAGCCCCTGTGTCGTCGCGCAGATCACGACCCACCGACGGTGCGAACCGGTGTGACGAATGACGCGCGGTGAAATCATTTGAAGGATCGCGCCCATGAGCATGGGCACGGTGGTGATGAGGCCGCTGATCACCTCGCCCAGCCCGATCGCCAGCACAAACGCCGGAAGATACGTCTCGCCGAGGCCGACCATCACACTGTACGCGGACGCGTCGATGACGCTGTTTCGCAGGCTGTGTCGAATGGGATTGTCAGGGTCGTCGCGGTGGCGGAACATCCGTGGGCCGATCTGGGAATCCAACTTACTGGCCACACCCTGCGGCGGCCGGTCAAACAAGGGTGGAGCATTGTAGCAGCCCAGTGTGTTCGTCGAAACGCGATGGATCGGCCGCTGTCAGCACGTCCTCGTCGAGCGGCTTCGGAATCGATCGCCTGTCCCAGGCCATCGCAGAACGGCTCGACGTGCTTCGCCGGCCCCATGCAAACAATTTCACGTCTCGCGTCCAAACCCGCCCACTCGACCAATATGAACTCATGTAGCCGGTTGAAATGCACCCGGCACCAGCCTCAAACAACAGGGAGAAAAGCCATGCCTCGAAAATCGGCATTCTGCGCGCTGGCGGGCCTCCTGGTGGGCGCAAGCGCCTTGCCGGCGGCCGGTCAGAACTCAAATATCACCTATCAAGGACACCTGAAAGACGCCGGAAACGGTGTTAACGGCCTCGTTGATGTTTCGTTTTCGCTATACGACGCCCAATCCGGCGGTAATCAGGTAGGAACCACCCAGTTCGCCGAGGACGTCGACGTGGTCGATGGACTCTTCTCCACCGAAGTCGACTTCGGCGCCGGCGCGTTCGGAGGCGGACCGCGGTGGCTGGAGATCGCGATCGCCAGACCGGCCGGTGGAAGCTACACGACGCTCACGCCACGCCAAGCAGTGACGGCCGCGCCGTACGCGCTCTATGCACTGGATGGCCCCGGAAGCGGAGTCACGCCCTGGCAACTCAACAGCGGCGACGTCTACTACAACGGCGGCAGCGTCGGCATCGGCACCAACACACCCAGCGGCGCCCTGGAGGCTGTGGGTGGTGTGCGAAGCTCCGGTCCCGGCTCCGGCTTCTTCGTCTTCAATCCCAACAACCCGGGAGCCAGCGCCCACATGAGCTGGCTCAATGACACGGCTCGCATCCGCGTGGGCGGATCCGGCGCCGGCGCCAACGGCGGCTTCTCGATTCAGCGCATCGGCGATCAGACGCTCTTTCGCGTCACCGACAACCGCCGCGTCGGCATCATCGAAGAAGATCCGCTCGTCGAATTGCACGTGACCGGCGAGAGCATCGGACTGCTCGCCGGCGCGCTCGAAAACGACGAAATCATCGTCGAGGCGCAGGACGCCGTCATGGGTCTTTACAGCACGTCGCAGGGAGACTGGGGCTCGGCGATCTCCCTCAAGGAAGTCAGCGGAGGCAACATCGTTGACACCTGGGGCATCGCCCGACAAACCACCACGGGCAACAGCAACCTGTTCTTTACCTACGGACCCAGTAACAACTACGCAGTCAATCCGAGCGTGATGATGCTCGGCGCCAACGGCAATGTCGGCATCGGCACGACCGCCGCCTTCGCCAAAATGACCGTGCAGGTGGACAACCCGGGTTCTTCCGCCGTGTCCGGCCAGAACACGAGTTCATCCGGCAACGCAGGAAACTTCGGTTGCAGCGACCCCGCCAATTCTGATACGGCTCTGTTGGCGATTCACGCCGGCGCCGGAAAGGCATTCCTGGCTTACAACTACGGCACCGGACCGGCAGCCGAAGTCACCATTGATAATCCCGCGAGTTCGGCGCCCTCGCTGCGCGTGACCAACAGCGGCAGCGGCTCGGCCGTCGAGGCCGGCGGAATCGTCCACTCGACCTCGGGTGGCTTCCGATTCCCTGACGGCAGCATGCAGACAACCGCTGCGACCGGCGGCGGCGGTGGCCTCTCGCTTCCATTCAATGACACCGTAGTCTCGTCCAGCACCGCCTTCAGCGTCACCAACGACGGCAACGGCCGGGCGGCCTACTTTGAGAGCACGTCGGATGGCGAATCATTGCGGGCCGTCAGCTTCACCAACGACTCGGCGGTCACAGCGATCAACAACGGCACCGGCAGCGCCGGCTTCTTCCAGAACTTCGGCGGCACGGCGAACACGGTCACGGTTTCCTCCTTCGCCGATGGCAAGGCTCTGAACGTTCTGCAACTCGGCGACGGCGGACCGGCCGGTCACTTTGAAGTTAACAATGTCGCCAGCGGTCAGCCGGCGATTCGCGCCGTCGTCACCAACGGAGACGGTTATGCCATCGACGCCGAAGGCCGTATCCGCACCCATGAGCTGGAAATCACCGGCGGCGCCGACTTGTCGGAGCAGTTCGACATCGACGGCGCAGGCGCGGCGATCGAGCCGGGCATGGTGGTCTGCATTGATGCGACGAATCCCGGCAAGCTGACAATCAGCCGTCGCGCCTACGACCCGACCGTGGCCGGCATCGTCAGCGGCGCCGGCGGCGTGAAGCCCGGCATGTTGATGGGTCAGAAAGGCACGAAGGCCGACGGCGAACATCCCGTCGCCCTGACCGGCCGCGTCTATGTGCGCGTCACCACAGACAATGGCCCCGTCCAACCCGGCGACATGCTGACCACTTCCGACACACCCGGCGTCGCCATGAAAGCCACCGACCGCGACCGCGCCTTCGGCTCGACAATCGGCAAGGCGATGTCATCGCTCGAAAGCGGTGAGGGCCTGGTCCTGGTGTTGGTCAATCTCCAGTAGCGAACCGCGGCAACGTCGCCGAGAGGGCAAAACGATGTTCAATCAAATGAGACAACGGGGTATTTGCCTGGCCGCAGTCGCAATCGCGCTGATGCTGGCACCGGCATCGACAACGTTATTCGGCCAAACCGCCGACCTGGATGACTCGGCGCCAACCGGACCCGGCCTGAACTCCTGCGGCACCCTGCTGACACCCGAGCAGGCCGAGGTCGCAGCCTACCTCGAGTCGATCGGAACCTACGATCCGCCGGCGGGGCTTCCGCGCTTTCTCATGCAGGTCCCGGTCACGATCCACATCGTCCGCCTCGACAACGGCACCGGCGGGCTCACTTCCCAGCAGGCCGATGACGCGCTGGCGGCAGCCAACGCACTGTGGGAGCCCGCGGGGCTTCAGTTCTTTCGCCCGCTTTCAGTCCGATTCATCAACAACACCAGCCTGTTCAACGTCGACAACGAAGCCGAACTCGTGGCACTCTGGTCCACCGACGTCATTCAGGACAGCGTCAACGTTTACTTCGTCAACCAGCTTGCCTCCTTCGACGGCGGCAGCTTCTGCGGCATCGCCAGCTTTTCCTATGTACCGGTGCAGGGCATCGCAGTCGCCAACGGCTGCACACCCTCCGGCGGCAACACGACGACATTCGCCCACGAACTGGGTCACTACTTTGACCTCTATCACACCCATGAAACCGCGGTCGGCGTCGAATGCCCCGACGGCTCGAACTGCGCCACGGCCGGCGACCTGGTGTGCGATACACCGGCCGACCCCAACCTGGCCGGCGCCGGCCAGCTCAGCGGCTGCTCCTATTCGGGGTCCGGTACCGCCTGCGGCGACCCCTATAACCCCGACACACGAAACGTGATGTCGTACGCCGGCGCCTGTCGATCACAGTTTTCATACCTGCAAGCTGTGCGGGCCGCGACCACTCTGTTCAACGTCCGCACCAATCTCGTCATTGCAGGGGGCAATCCGACCGTCACCTGGGTCGAGTTCGGCGCCCCCGCCGGCGGCAATGGCACGCACGGCAATCCATACAACTCGCTTGCGGAAGGCGTCGCCCATGTCGCGCCGGGCGGTCGTGTGGTGATCAAGCGCGGCAGCTCCGGCGAAACCATCACCCTCACGGAGCCGGTCACGCTCGACGCATTCCAGGGCTCGGCGGTGATCGGGAGTTAGTATCACGCTCAAAGTGCCCTACCGGCGTCATCAGGAAATTCCAACGATATCAATTGCCTCAAGTCCTCGCTCGAACCTCATGCGTTGCTTTGGGAGAACTGGCATCACGGAAAAAGTCGTCCGGTGAAGTGCCCCTCGGGCGTCATGCCGAAGCGAAGCGCCCACCCGGTGACATTTCGAGGCGAAGCGCACACCGCGTGACAAGTCAAAGCGAATCGCCCGGCTCGGCGAACAACTCCCACGAATGCCGACGAGGGTCATTACCCCAATCCCGTTCCATCAATTGTCTTCGGCCGCCCCCTGGGAATTTGCGATTGTTTCGGTCGCAGATTTCATCGCGCCGTCGAAATCTATTGAAAGGTTCGATGCCAAAGATTACGATCCAATCAGTCCGGGCCGGGCAACACCAATTGAAGACAGCACGGCCCCCCACGCCTC
>CALLKH010000648.1 GCA_938008425.1 uncultured Planctomycetaceae bacterium
GAGCCAGTTTTCGGCGTCCTTGTACCGTTCGGCCACCTCGCGAATCTCATCGCTTTGGGCGGTGATCTTTCGCACCTTCTCCGGCAGAGAGGCGAGGGCGTCGAGGTAGAACTGAAGGGCGTTCTGCGAGAGGTTTCGGCGGCGGCCGAGATAGAGCGCCATCATGGTGAGCACGAGCACCTGGCCGATGTAGGCCTTGGTGCTGGCGACGCCGATTTCCGGGCCGACGTGAAGGTAGACGCCGGCGTCGGTCTCGCGGGCGATGGTGGAGCCGACGGCGTTGACGATGCCGAGCACCGTGGCGCCCTTTTCCTTGGCCTCGCGGAGTGCCGCAAGCGTGTCAGCCGTCTCGCCGGACTGGCTCATGGCGATGAGCGCCGTGCCGTGGTCGATGATCGGGTTTCGATAGCGGAATTCGCTGGCATACTCGACCTCGGTCGGAATGCGGGCCAGCTCCTCGAAGAGATACTCACCGACAAGACCGGCGTGCCAGGCCGTGCCGCAGCCGGTGATGACGACGCGATTCGTGCGGGCCAGTTCGCGGGCGAAGTTGGCGATGCCGCCGAGATGGATGCGGCCGTCGGACAGATTGACGCGGCCGCGCATGCAGTCGGCCAGCGCATCGGGCTGCTCGAGAATCTCCTTGAGCATGAAGTGCTCGTGCCCGCCGAGCTCGATGTCCTCGAGCGTCATTTCGAGCTCCTGCACTTCCTTGGTCACGGGCATGGCGTCGAGGGTGGTCGTGCGGAAGCCGTCCTCCCAGACGACGGCCATCTCGCCGTCGGAGAGATAAATCACCTGCGTGGTGTGTTGAACGATGGCGGCCGCGTCGGAGGCGACGACATACTCGTTGTCGCCGACGCCGATGATGAGCGGGCTTCCCTTGCGGGCGGCGACGATCTTGCCGGGTTCGTCGGCGCAGATGACGGCGAGGCCGTAAGTGCCGCGCACGTCGCGAAGGGCGGCTCTCACGGCCGCCTCAATATCGCCGTTGTAAAAGTGGCCGATGAGCTGAACGAGCACTTCGGTGTCGGTTTCGCTTTTGAACTCCACGCCGCGATGTTCGAGGTAGGTTCGCAGCGACTGGTAGTTTTCGATGATGCCGTTGTGGACGAGGGCGATGCGGCCATGGGAATCGAGGTGGGGGTGGGCGTTGGCGTCGGTCGGGGCGCCGTGGGTGGCCCATCGGGTGTGCGCCATGCCGCAGACACCCTTCATGTCCACGGAAAGCAGTCGCTTTTCGAGATTGGCGATGCGGCCGGCGGCTTTTTCGACAAAGAGTTTGCCGCCGCGGAGCATGGCGATGCCGGCGGAGTCGTAGCCGCGGTATTCAAGTCGCTTGATGCCTTCGATGAGGACTGACTGCGCTTCGCGAAAGCCCGTATAGGCAACAATTCCGCACATAACCACCTACTCCTGTAGAAGATGCCGCCGATGCCGTCGGGGGCTCGCCTCGATGCCGCTCCAGATTCATCGGTCGATCCGGCGAAAAGGGCAAGCCCGCTCCCGCCAAGACGCTCGCATGATCGCGGTGCGATACCGATCACCCCGGGTTTAACCAATGGTACGCACGGCGCGAGGCGGCTGGTTCGCCCACGATTTATTTGGATCAATCCGACGCGCCCGTCCGGCGTCAGAGTCGGGTCGGCGGGCGGCGCGATTGCGCGATAACGTCATGAGTCTACTGGCTTTGGCGATCATTGAGAATGGGCGGGACCGAAAATGTGGTGCTTGTCGATCGTCTTTGAATCTGGTACCGTCTGCGGGCTTGAGCGAGCGCTTGTAGCTCAATTGGATAGAGCACCGGTCTTCGGAACCGGGGGTTGGGGGTTCGAGTCCCTCCAAGCGCGATTTTTGAAGCCCGGCCTTCACAACGGTCGGTGTGAAGGCCGCTTCGGGTCTATTCCAGCCGGGTCAGCGTGATCGTTCCCTGCATCAGGGCGTTCTTGTACTTCTTGTTGCTGTAAAACCAACTGTACTGAATCTCGATCGCCCCGTCGCGGAAGGCCCCGGAAGCCTGCACATTTCGTTTGACGTCCGAGCGGTCGGAGAGGTCGGTGTAGCCCAGGCCGACCAGGCGACGGCCGCGAATCTCGAAGGCCCACTCCGATCGGTTGTAACCCTCGCGAATTTCCATGACGACGATTTTTCCGCGCCGGCGAATGATGGACATGGTGCAATTCTGCTCCGTGCCGCGCGGAACGAGGCTGCGGATGCCGGACCAGCGGCTGTTGAGCGGCAGAACGTCGGCCTGCAAATCAGTCGAGCCGTTGCTGGTGCGGTTGCGGTTACCGCGAGACTTTGACCGGCCGGGCCGCCGCGCGCTACGGCCCCTGCGATCCACGTCGGCCTCGTCTTCATCGCCCTCGTCGTCGTCCTGGCTTGCCCGACGATCATCATCGTCTCGATTCCGGTTTCGCTTTCGATCATCACGCCGGGTTCGATCGTCTCCCCTTGCAGATTTGCGCCGGTCCGTGTCGGCGCGATCTTCCTCTCGATCGCCGTCAACTTCGTCATTGTCCGCGTCGGCTTCTTCGCCTCCGGACTGTTCCTTTCCCGCACCGCTTTGGGTGAGTTCAACCTTGTGAAACCGCGCGGTGGCGTTCCAGGTGACGAGACCGAGACGGCCGGATTCCATGTCCGGCGCATCGCCCATTGAGAGCCCCCAGTATCCGGCCTTGTGAAAGGCGATCTTACGGCCGTCGAGCCGGGCCTCGACCGTGCCGCGTCGGACCTTGAAGACAAGACGGTGTCGCGTGCCGTTGTTGACGTTCACGGCCTCGCCGGCGCGAAGCAGGCCCGTGTATGAATCGTCGTCGAGGGCGAAGCCCAGATCCTCGTCGGCCGTTGGGTCGGATGCCGTGCGGCCGGAGGCGTGACCGGCTTTCGCGCTGCCGCGGCTGGCGACGGCATTGATTTTGAAGAGAAAGCTCAACTCTCCGCGAGCGAGAACCATGCCGATGGGGCCATCGCCCGATTCGCGGGTGAACTCGACGCGAAGGTTGTAATCGCCGCGCGGCGGCGCCGGGAGGAGCAGGAGCGCAATCGGTGCGGCACTCGATAGAGCCTCGCCAGAGTCCATCGTCCACCGGCCGGCGACGGCGTCTTTC
This sequence comes from uncultured Planctomycetaceae bacterium, assembly GCA_938008425.1. Classification (GTDB taxonomy): domain Bacteria; phylum Planctomycetota; class Phycisphaerae; order UBA1845; family UTPLA1; genus JADJRI01. The sequence continues at coordinate 3,111 of CALLKH010000648.1, forward strand.
GAAGGAGACACGCGTCGAAGACAGTTGCGGGGCGTTTCAGCGCGAAGCGATTCGGAGGCGACGGAAAGCAGGACGGCGACGATCAATGCGAATGGAAGTTTCGACAGGTGCACGGCCGCGAAGATCGCGGATGCGCGGAACGGTCTCATGATTCATCTCCCGAACGACTGCCCTCCCCGGCGGAGAATGGTAATATCCGGGCGTGAGGTTGTCACTCAAAATGTTTGGATTTTGAACGGTGGCGGAGCCTGAGGTCCCGGCCGGCAAGTGCAACGCCGGAGGCGTTCTCGCGATCGGAACCCGCGGTCGGCGCTAGCCGAGCGGGCCATGGCCGGCTTCCTTCATGAGCGACTCGAGCCACGGCCGCAGAAGCGGCATGAGTGACAGGCTGATGCTGTTGAACAGGGCGTGGGCGATGACCGCCGGCCACAGTGAGCGGGTCAGGGTGACGAGGCCGCAGAAGACGAGCCCGAGGGCCGTCGTCTGAACGACGCCGAGGGGGCCCTGGTAGATGTGGGCGAAGCCGAAAACGATGGATGACAGAATGATGGCGGCGACTCTCGACTTGCACAGTGCTGTCACTCGGGTGAGAACAAAGCCGCGAAAGAGCACGTCCTCGTGAAACCCGGTGAAGACGCCGAAGAGCAGAAAGGTGGCGACGGTTGGGGCGGGCGCCATATCCAGGAGCGGTTGACGCTCCCTGGCGATCGATTGAAGGTCTGCCCCGACAAATGTCACATAACACATGGCCGACAGGAAAACTGCAAAGTAGCAGATCGGCATGGCGGCCATGCCGAACAGAACCAGTTTGACGGGATTGTCGCGATTGAGCCCGATTGAGGAAGGTGTGTGATCGCGAAAGTACATCGCGAATCCAACGGCCGTCAGTGCCATGACGCCGAGAAGGGTGTTGAAGAGAAACGGTCCAAGGTCAGGCCTCCAGTCGATCAGGAATTCGGCGAACTGCCCGAGGAGCATTTGCCCTGCGAAGAGCGCGGCGGCCACGGCGCCGATGTCCAGGAGTGCCGAGCGTCGTCGAAGATCCAGCTCTGGGAAGCGTAGAGGCGCGGTTTGCGCGAGTGGGAAATCGACCGGCATCGCGATCGGGACGGCCGCCTCAGTCTGACCGTGCGTGATCGGCCTCGCGACATTCGCGACGGGCGGTAACGCCGGGGGCGTAAGCGGCGGAGTTGAGTCGTCGGGTCGGTCTTCGTGCATGAGGTTCGCTTTGGTCTCGGCGTCGAAGGGGAATTGTAACCCGACGAAATTTGAAGGCGAACATCGGGGTGATACGCCGTCCATGCGAACCCGCAGCGGGATTCGTTACGCCAGCCACGCCTCGGCGTCGGCGGACTGAAGCTTCATCTGCCGTTCGACCATCTCGCGATAGCGCTCATCCTTCGACATCAATTCCGCATGCGTGCCCATTTCCATGATGCGCCCGCCGTCGATGACGACGATCAGGTCGGCGTGTTTGACGGTCGATAGCCGGTGGGCGATGACGAAGGTTGTGCGATGCGCGATCAGGTCGGCCATGCCCGCCTGGATGAGTTCTTCGCTCTCGGTGTCGAGGTTGCTCGTCGCCTCGTCGAGAATCAGGATCTGCGGATCGGCCAGGAATGCACGGGCGATGCTGACGCGCTGGGCCTGGCCGCCGGAGAGTTTGACGCCGCGTTCGCCGACGACCGTGTCGTAGCCCTCGGGCATGCCGCGAATGAAGTCGTCGGCGTTGGCGCGACGCGCC
>CALLKH010000649.1 GCA_938008425.1 uncultured Planctomycetaceae bacterium
GTTGTACTCGCAGTTCGGACAGACCCGATAGTCGACCGCCCGCATCCGTGCGCACACTCGGCGAATTCGCCACTGACTTCCGACGATCGTGCTGACCACGATCAAACTCGACATCATCGCAAATCCACCCGATCTGCGACGTTCGGCGCTCATCGCTGCGGCCAATAGCAACATTCCGGCAACCGCCAGCATACCCAGCGATTGCATCCGAATTCGTTTGATCGGGCGTGGAACTAAATCGCTCATGATTCCTGCATCCGTACCCGGGGACGGACGGACGTCTCTTCTTCAACACCCTGGAGCATTTCTCTCATGTTTTCCCGTATGCTTGGTTACAGCGCCGATCGAAACAAAAACCCGACCCCGACCGGGGTCCAACTTCAATAGCCGTGCGTGCAACCCACGGATCGAAGGTTCCTGTCCTTCAACCCCAAAGCGGGTTGCACAACACCTCACGAAGGCGGAGACGCTCCATACCTGCAAACTCGCACCTCGACCTACGAATCAACACCTTCCCCGTGCTACATGGCGACGCGAACGGCCGTCGCCATGGCACCTGTTTTCACTCGCAGCGGCTTCCAGAAATCCATCGAGCCCGGTGCCCGAATTGACCCTCAACCAACTCACTGTCATATCCGCATCGGACTCCGATTCATCAGCCCGAAGAGTTTAAACAACCAAGATTGATCATCACCCAGACCAGCGTCGTCGCGATAAGCGGGAACAGAAAGAGCAGCCAGCGAATCGATCGATTAACTTTCATCGTGCTACTCCGCCCATTGGCCGGCCATTTACTTTGTGCTTAACGTCCATCACCCGATTTGCTCTTTCAACGTTCCCGATTCAAGGCAAACCGGCCCATCAGTATTGCCCGATGAGTATTTCCCGACCGCGCCGGCACATCAGCATTCACCGCCCGCCGATCTGAGAACTCGCGTCCTGGAAGCAGCCATTTAGCGGACAATTCTGCGCCGCTAGCTCGAACCCCTGAAACATTCCTCAACAATCCCGCCTGGATCGAGCCACACGTACAGCACCAGGTCGCGGCCCAGGTAGATCAACACCTTTCCTGTAATCGGCCGCTTCTTCGCGGCATACCCTGAAACATAATAGTCCGTGTCAGAGGCCGATCGGTCGTACTCCCTGTACGGTTCGCCCAAGATCCGCTTCACATCCGACTCCGCAGCGCCGACCGCCACCTGATCCCACAATGCCGTCGTTTGGCTTCGCCACTCGGTCAGCTGGTCACTGACCACCCAGACACCAGCCGCCGTGATGAGAAAAACGCCGCAAACCCAAACAAACATCCTGAGCATCGGTTTTGCTTCGGCCCTGTTCATTCATTCGACTCACGACGTCGCCTGAAGGTGCCGCCACTCGCGAGCGCCCGCGCTCCGTCACCCAGTCACAATCAATCTAACGCTGCCCATCCCCCCGCGTCCCTCCTCATTTTACATTTTTCATTTTGCCTTTTACATTCCCCCCAGCGTCGCAAACCAGACTCGGCCGCGCCTGACCCTGCAATCGAGTCCCCGCTGGGCCGGATGACCCCATGCAACCCCTGCTGCAAATCGAATCCCTCGTCCGCTCGTACGCCCCGCCCGGAGGCCGTGCCGTTCCCGTCGTGAAGATCGACCGTTTCGAACTCGCGCCCGCCGAACAGCTCGCCCTCAGCGGCGAGAGCGGCTCCGGCAAGACCACCTTCCTGAACCTCATCGCCGGCATCACTTCGCCCGATGCCGGCCGCATCCTCTTCGACGGCCGCGATGTCACCGCCCTGGCCGCGTCAGAGCGGGACAAGCTTCGAGCCGTAGGCATCGGAACCATCTTTCAATCCTTCAATCTCCTTCAGGGCTATTCGTCGATCGAGAACATCGAACTCGCCATGATGCTCGGCCGCGGCGTCGATCGGCCGTTTGCCGAGGCGCTCCTCCAGCGAGTCGGCCTCGCGGACCATCGCAACCACCGCCCGGGCCAGCTTTCGATCGGCCAGCAGCAGCGCGTCGCCATCGCCCGGTCGCTCGCCAACCGGCCGCGAATCATTCTCGCAGACGAGCCGACGGGCAACCTCGACCGCCGCAATGCCGAGACGGCCATCGAACTGATTCGTTCGCTATGCACCGAGGAGCGGGCGGCGCTGATCGTCGTGAGCCACGATCGCCAACTGCTCTCGGGCTTTGACCGCGTGATCGACTTCGACCAACTCAATCAGGCACGAGCGAAATTCGGCGGAAGCGCAGGGTCGAGCGCGGCGCAGACTGCGGAGGGCGGCTAAGACATGAGCGACGCGGCCTCCGTCAAACCTCAACAACCGAGTGGCGCAGGCGAAATCCATGCCCGCGTTGGCGTCGGCGCGGTTGCATTCATCGTCCGTCGAAGCCTGCGACGGCATTTTCTCTCGACGGCCGTCACGGTCGCCGCCACGGCACTCGCCGCGGCGCTGGTGATGAGCGTCTTCGCACTGAGCGATCAGACCGAGCGGGCCTTCGCCGGCGGCACGTGCGGATTCGACGCCGTTCTCGGGGCGCGGGGCAGCCGCCTCCAACTGGTGCTCAACGCCCTCTTTCATCTCGACGCCTCGCCCGGCAACATTTCGTGGGAGCAGTACGAGGACATGAAGGCCGACCCGCGCGTGGCCGTCGCCGTGCCGATCGCCGTCGGCGACAACTACCGCGGCCATCGCATCGTCGGCACTGACGAACGCCTGATCACTGAATTTCAGCCCCGGCGAGGCGAATCGATCCGTATCCGTCCCGGCGGCCGGGCCTTTGACGTGACACTTCGCGAGGCCGTCATCGGCGATGTCGTCGCCCGGCAGACGGGCCTTCGCGTCGGCGACACCTTTCACCCGTTCCACGGCCTCAACTTCGACGCCGCGGCCGAACACGACCATGAGCACGACGAGTTTCTCGTCGTCGGCATCATCGAGCCGACGAATTCCCCCGTCGATCGCGTCATCTGGACCCCGATCGAGGCCATTTTCCGCATGAGCGGCCATGTGCTCAGCCACGACGGCGAAGAATATGAAGCGATCGCGGGCGAGGAAATTCCCGACGAGCATAAGGTCGTCAGCGCGGTGCTGATTCGCCTCAAGAGCCCGCAGTTCGGCATCGACATGGATCAGACGATCAACCGCGAAGGCACGGAAGCGACGTTTGCCTGGCCCGTCGCCCGGGTGCTGAGCGAACTGTTCGACCGCATCGGCTGGATGAGCGACGTGCTGCGCCTCGTCGCGATGCTCGTGCTGCTCGTGTCGGCCGCGGCGATCCTCGCGAGCCTGCATAACACGATTCACGAACGGCGACGCGAATTCGCCATCTTTCGGGCGCTCGGCGCGCGGCGGGCAACCGTGTTCTCGATCATTCTCGCGGAGTCGTCTGCGATAGCGGCCATCGGAGCTGCCGGCGGGCTTGGGCTCTATTTCGGACTGATGGCCGTCGCACGGGCGATTATTCAGCGGGAGACTGGCGTGGTGCTCGACCTCTGGCAGCCGCACGCGGCGCTGGCGTGGACGCCGATTGCAACGATCCTCCTCGGCGCGACGGCCGGGCTGATCCCGGCGATCAAGGCCTACCGAACCGACGTTGCCACCCATCTCGCCCCGCACTCGTGAGTATTTGCATAGGATTCCTCACGGAAACGGCAGCTTTGCTTGAGCCATTTTATATTCGTCGCCTGCGTCTAGAAATCAGAGCCGGGCTGTCCCAGCCCGGTGAATGAAACTCGAATTCACACTGTCGAACGGTACGAATCGATCAAGCCGAACCGCGAGCAACACCGCCCCGGGGACGGGGCGGCTCTGAAAGTCTCACTCATCGCGGCACCAACGGAACATTCCATCGCGTTGTTCCCGAAATTGAATCTGGAATCTAGAATAAGCACATGTTGTCCCCGGCTCCGCCAACGAAACAAGACGATGAGCGCCGCGCGCCGTCTGTGCCCCACAATTGGCACATTGATCGACTTCGACTCGTTAGCCTGCTGCTCGCTCTGCTCACCGGCTGCAAAGAGGACTCGGCGCCTGCGACGCCGCCTGATTCCCTCCGCGGTCGGCCGATCGTTGAAGCGGGCAGGGCCCCGGATGCGTCACCGATCGACGAAGGCGGCGAATCGATGGCAGCCGTCGCACCGCCGATTCCCGACACAGCCGCCGCAGCGACTCCGAATAGTTCTCTTTCACCGCAAGAATCCCCCGGCCTTTATCCGGTGGCAACCTTCGATTTGCTGGCGAGTTTCAAGTACATCAAGACCCTGCCCGGCGAATCGCGAAAAAGCCCGCGCGTTGATCCATTTCCGCCCGCGGTGAAGGCGCTCGATCAGAAGAAGGTCACGGTCATAGGATTCATGGCGCCCCTCGATGTGGATGACGAGGGGCGGGTGCTCGAGTTCATGCTGATGCGCAACCAGCTTTTCTGCTGCTACGGCAAGCCGCTCGACATGAACGAGTGGATCGAGGTGACGCCGGCCGGGGATCAAACCGTCGAACAGCGGCTCGACATGCCGCTGGCGGCGAGCGGCGTGCTCACCGTCGGCGAAAGGGACATTGAGGGCATCGTCATCCGGCTCTACCACCTGGACCTGGAAGACATCCGACCGGTCGATGGAGAGAACGCGCGATCACGGCCCCTGCCGAAGTAACAAAGAGCCAAGACGAGAAAGCGGCGCGACCGCCCGGGTGACACTGCGACCATGAACAACTCCGCCGCTCAAACCGCTCCGCCTGCAGTGGAACCCCGATGGAAGATGTGGGGCTGCCTCGTCCTGCTCATGATCGGCCTTCACATCGCCGTCGGCCCGAAGGTTCGGCTTTCGGAATGGTCCGTCGATGCTGCCCACAACACGGCACTCGACGAG
>CALLKH010000650.1 GCA_938008425.1 uncultured Planctomycetaceae bacterium
CTCTTCGACGCTCTCGATCGGACCATTGACCGCGGGCCACGGGGCGCGGCCGAACTCGGTTGAGGCGATGGGGGTCGCGTCGATGTCGTCGAAAAGCAGCGCCGGCGAGCCGAGAACGATGGGCTCGGTGCGCTCCTCATTCTGGCAACCGGTGCTGACAGCCAGCAGCAGGGCGGCCGCGACGATGGCGAACGCCAGGTAAAGCGTGAACGACGGGAATCTGGAGTAGTACATATCGGCGAACCCCCTCCGCCACTCGGGCGGTACGGGACTGGGGGCACGACCGATGCCGCTCGATACCAGGGATGCCGGCGGGGTCGAACGCGCGTCCGAATTCTCGGACGGCACTTCTATCGCGTGAAATCTTCAGGACTTGCAGTGGGGGTCGGATAACTCGGAGCGTCGAATTGCGTGGGTCTGTATCGACTGGGCCAAGAGCCCGGTCTGTAACGGCTCGCGCGGAATTGCCGATGACCGCCTGAATCTCACCAGCCCGATCAACATGCACATGAACCATGTTGACGAAACGCTACGTGTGGCGTCGTCGCAACGGCATCGTCATGCATCGCGGGCCGCCGAGGCCGCGAACCAGCTCAGAGCCACCGATGGAAATGCACTCGACGCCGGCCGCCTCCATCGCCTTGATGGTCTTTGAATTTCGCTTGTACGTGCAGGCGACGCCGGGCGCGATGGCGAGAATGTTGGTGCCGTCGGTGCGCTGCTCACGGCTGGCGAAATGTTCGTCGCCGCCGCCGGTGCGAATGACCTTGAGCTCCGTCCCGAATTCGTCGCTGAGAATCTGCCGGAGTGAGCGGTCCTCAAGTTTCTGGACCATGCCGCCGCTGCCGTCGGAGGCGAGTTGTTCTATGCGGTCGATGCGCTCCATGACGCCGGGGAACCAGACGACGACGCCGCGGTTCACGATGGTGAACACGGTGTCGAGGTGCATGAAGGTTCGCTCGGTGGGAATGGGGATTTCGTAGAAGCGCTTGATGTGGCCGCCGGCGAAGGCCTTTCGGGCAAAGACCTTGATGGTCTCGGAGCGCGTCCGCTCGCTGACACCGACGAGGAGTGACTCATCGTTCAGCACGATCACATCGCCGCCCTCGATCGTGAACGGCCGATCCTCGATCGGGTTCGCGGAGCTGCCGTAGAGGATTCGGTGATGATCGAATTCCGGATGGTTTTCGAGGACGGCGCGAACGAGCAGCGTTTCCCGGACGCGCTCGGGAAAATGCATCTTGCAGGAGATCGCCCCGCGGCCGACAACGACGGCCGGGTCGCGACTGAAGTATGAATTCGGGATCGGATGCAGGATGAACATGTTCTTTGCCGCGCCGACGATGGATTGGCGGCCGGTGAATTCGTAGTACTCCTCGTTGGTCAGTCCGCGAAAAAGAACGCGCTGAAGGAGCTCGTTGGAGAAGCGGGACTCGTCGAGAAGATCCGGGGCGATGGCGGGGCACTGCTCCATCAGGCAGATCTGCTCGACCAGTTTGGTCTTGGCGATGTTGACCTTGAGCACGTCGGCGAGGAGTTTTTCGAGGTAATAGACATTGATGTCGCGGTCGCGCATGTCGCCGACGAATTCGTCATGCTCTTCCTGCATGCCTTCGAGAAAGGGAATGTCCTCGAAGAGGAATCGCTTCATGTTCTCGTGGGTCAGGCGGTCGATTTCGTCGCCTGGCCGGTGGACCAGAACGGCCTCCAGGGGATCGTATTCGTTCGCAACGTGGAGCAGCACGGGTTTCCTGCCTCTCGTAAAGGTTTTATTTCAAGGCAGTTATGATAATCACATGCAGTCGGTTTGAAAACCGGGTCCGGTCCGGTTGGGCGGCGCTTTCAGCGGCCAAGCGGTCTAATCCGTGGCGTTGCAATGGGTTAACGGCGGATTCGCCCCGGTGGTCGATCAGGCCATCAGCGCGGCAACATGCGCGGCCACCGAGTTTTCGAGTGCATCGAGGTCATAGCCGCCTTCGAGGTTGCTGATGATCCGACCATTGCAGTGGTCAGCCGCAATGCCGCGGAGCCGATGGGTCATCTGCGTGAACCCGGCTTCGGTCAGCTTGAGGCTGGCGAGCGGGTCGCGGGCGTGGGCGTCGAAGCCGGCGGAGATCAGGATGAACTCCGGTTTGAAGTGCGTGATTGCCGGTATCACCCGTGCGTCGAATGTGGCGAGATAGTCGGCCTCGGTCGTGAAGGGCGCGAAGGGGATGTTGATCGTCGAGCCCTTGCCCGGGCCTTCACCCTCTTCGCTGGCGCGGCCGCTGCCGGGCCAGAGCGGGAACTGGTGCAGTGACACGAACAGGACACTCGGGTCCTCATAGAAGAAATGCTGGGTGCCGTTGCCGTGGTGAACATCCCAGTCGACGATGGCGATCCGGCCGACGCCATGGTGAATCTGGAGATACTTTGCGGCGATTGCGACATTGCTGAAGAGGCAGAACCCCATCGCCTCGTCGGGAAGTGCGTGGTGCCCCGGCGGGCGCATGGCGCTGAAGGCGTTGGCGGCCTGGCCGGCGACCACCGCGTCGGCCGCGGTCAGCAGGGCGTTTACGGCGGTGATGGCGGCGTCGTAGCTTCGACGGGAGACGACGGTGTCGCCGTGGTCGAGAATGGCGAGTCCGCTCTCTTCCTCGCAGCGCTTCTTTGCCCAGTCGTGATAGGCCCGGACATGCAGCTTGCAGATCCAGTCGATCACGTCGGCGTGAGCCTCGATCGGGCGGTGGTCGAGCGTGGGAATGTGGCGGCGGATGTTGTCCGGCGCGACGCGACGTGCGCGTTCGATGCACTCGGCATGGTTGCCGGTATTGTGTTCGAGGCAGATTGGATCCCAGTAATAGGCGGTCTTCGGCATCCGGCGATCTCCCATGCAATGCCGGCCCGGGGGCCGGGCGATTTGCACGGATCATAAACCGGGCAGGCCGAATGCGGGAGCGGCGCGGTCGAAGAACCTGCGCATCGCCGATCAACCCGCCTTGATAGCCGCCACCAGATCGAGAACCGCCTTCTTGCCATCCGCGAAATACATCAGCGTGTTGTCGGCCGCGAAGAGCGGGTTCGGAATGCCGGCGAAGCCCGGGCTGAGCGATCGCTTCACGACAATCACCGTGCGGGCCTTGTCCACATCGAGAATGGGCATGCCGGCGATCGGCGATTTCGGATCGGTGCGAGCCAGCGGGTTTACGACGTCGTTGGCGCCGATGACGATGGCCACGTCGGTCTGCGCGAAGGTGGAGTTGATGTCGTCCATCTCGCGCACCTTGTCGTACGGAATATTGGCTTCGGCCAGGAGCACGTTCATGTGGCCGGGCATGCGGCCGGCGACGGGGTGAATGCCGTATTCGACTTCAATTCCCTTGGCTTCCAGCGTGTTGGCGAGGTCGCGCACAGCGTGCTGAGCCTGAGACACCGCGAGGCCGTAGCCGGGGACGATGACGACGCGACGGGCGGAGTCGAACAGCATGGCAAGTTCGTCAGGCCCTGCGGCCTTGACCTTGCCGGCGTAGACGTCGTCGCCCTTGTCACCCGAATCCGATGTGCCGAGTTTGCCGAAGAGAACGTTGGTCAGCGATCGATTCATCGCCTTGCACATGATCT
>CALLKH010000651.1 GCA_938008425.1 uncultured Planctomycetaceae bacterium
TTGAGGGCCTAGTTTCGGTTAAACGAAGTGCAGGTTCGACCCCTGTCCCGGGCAATCTCCTGAAACAATGAATCCGCTCCTATCCAGTCGCGAATCGCCTTTCTGGGCGGGGCCAGTGATGGATTGCGGGATTTCCTGATCCCCACTCGGCTCTCGGTGCCGTAACTCATTACTAATAATTGCTTTATGGCCATGTCAGCCATTTGCGACGGAGGGTTGCCGATTGCGTTTCCGGCTCGGAATCGAAGCTCGATACCCATTGTCTCCAAACTTTTCCCACGATTTTCTTGCGACGGTATCCGTCCGTCGCGATAATGGTTTCATCGTTGTAGCCATGGGGCCTTCGAATTGGTAGGCCATGGGGTGCAAGTAGTTAGGGACGGGAAGGTCTTCCGACCAGCCTCTCCGGTCTCTTCCGTATTTGAAATTTGTGCCGTCGTCATTGCGCGGGCGTTGCTTACACGTTACCCGCGCGCGATCTTTTCATGACAGCCGGCGAGCAATCGTCTGCGGATCCCGCTCTGGGTCCATCCGCGTATCTTGGAAGGTAGAAGGAGTCTATGTGATGGGTTCAAGCCGCAGAGTTTCAATGATCGTATGTATGTTTGCGCTTACGTTCACCGCGTCGAGCGCGCTCGCCGAAACGTCGTGGACGGCAGCCGGCGGTGAGACGACGTTTTTCGTTTATCCGCACATGCTCTCCGAACGCGGCCTCACCTTGCAGGTCAACGGCAACGTGGTGACCGGCGACGCGCTTCAAAAGATTCCGTTCACCATCGGGCCCGATGCGACCCTCGGATTCACCGATTCGAACGGCCGATTCGTTGCTTTCACCGGAGGCGAGGTCTCTCACCTTGAGAATCTCGTCATCCAGTCGGCGACGGGCCAGACGGTGACGGTCGAGGGCTTCTCGTTTGACATCGACGCCGGCAGCTCGCCGGCGATGTTCCGGCCGACCTTCAAGGAGAAGGTCAGCGGCAAGGCACTACTGGAGATGACCGCCGCGAAGGCGGGGTTCTACCTGGATCGAAACGCGCTTCAGCTTGAAGGCGCGGGAATACAGATCACCGAGGAGCTTGCCGCGTTGCTCGGCGACAAGACGCTCGCCGGCGTCACGCTCGGCGATGTTCGAATGTCGATGCCGGTTGCGTGGGCGGGCGGTGACGAACCGACCCCGTACGAACCGCCGACACCCAGCCCGGAAGGCGCGCCGCGCGGCGGCAACAACGGCACAGTATGTCCGCAGCCGGTCGGTCCTGACGTCATGACCGGCGTCATCTCCGGCATCGGTAACTACAACAATTCAGAGATTCCGCCCGGATCGGGTAACTGGTTCGTCGGCTTCTCGGTAGGAACCACTTCGTGCAACATCGGTAACTTCATGGTCCTCTGGGACGATGACGCCCCCCCGCCGACCAACCTCCATCCCGTCATCGCCCAGAATTTCTACCGGCTGCGAACGATGACCGACGGTACCACGCGATTTGAGCAGATCGGCCAGAGCTGGCTCAAGCATGGCTTCACGGTGGCGGCGGGTGATTCATGCGGCTGTGGTTGCACAGGCCCCGGCGGCCCGCAGCTTCATCCGGGTTGCTCGGACCCGTACGGTGCAGGCCTCAACGGATCACAGTCCAATCTCGGGCCGCGCTGGCAAGTCAACGCGCGAACCGGTGAGTTTCCCCATCCGTACCAGGACGGCACCCATGTGCCGGGCGATACGAACACATGGAAGCGAATCATGGTTCGCGCCTCGGACCTGGCCGTCGCAAACAGTCTCTTCTTTGCGGAAGGCCATTACATCGCGCCTGACGATCATCAGGCCGGTAATGCCAGCAACAATGCGTCGTACATCCGAATCACGGTGACGCCCGCCGGCGCGAACAACTATTCGGCGAGCAGCAGTGGCTTCCAGACCATCCGCGAACTGCCCGCCATCCGGGCTTGGAAGGCGGCGGTGCCGAGCGTCGTCGAGACGGATATCGTTTTGAATCCCGGCGCCGGCGAATCGTTTCCGAACGCGCATGAGCTGATGATCCTGGCGGCCAATGTCACGCCGCTGCCGGGTGGCAAGTGGAATTACGAATATGCTCTCTACAACATGCACTCGCATCGTGCAGCCCGATCGTTCTCGGTGCCGGTCGGCAATTCGGCCGTGCTTGAGAACGTCGGCTTCAACAATGTCCTCTATCACAGCGGCGACGGTGAAGGCGGCGTGACGCGATCGAACAATGCGTGGTCGTGGACGCACGAGGACGGCGTGCTGACCTGGAGCACGCAGACTTTTGCCGAGAACCCGAATGCGAACGCCCTCAACTGGGGCGTCATGTTCAACTTCCGATTCACCTGCAACATCGCTCCGGCTGAGGCGAACGGCGAGGCCACGATCGGCCTCTTCCGCCCGGGTACGCCGACATCGATCAACGCGAGCACGGTTGTTCCCGAGCCCGCGCCCCTCTATCTGGTGTTCGAAGGTCCGGCCCCGACGACGGTTCTCGGCGCCTGTGAACCGGTCAGTTTCGACATCGATGTGCTCGACGGCTCAGATGTGTATTCACCCGGCACCGCGATGCTGCATTACAGCATCGACGATGCACCGTACGTTGCGACGCCGCTCAGCCTCATCAGCGGCACGCTTCATCGCGCGACGCTGCCGGCCATCGCCTGCGGCCAATCGATGAAGTTCTACATCCGGGCCCAGGCCGCCGGTGGAGAGTTTGTGACTGAACCGGAGAATGCCCCGACGGCCGCCTTCGCGCCGCAGGTCGGAACCGAAGTGGTCAACACTGTTCTTCAGACCGACTTTGAGGCGGGCATGCCGCTCGGCTGGAACGCCACCGGATTCTGGAGCGCCACCTCGGCCTGTCCGGTCGCGCCCGTCTGCAACGGCAACCAGTGGGCTTACTACGGCCAGGTGGGAACCTGCAACTACGAAACGGGCACCACGGCCAACTCCGGTTCGCTGACCACCTCGGTCACGATTCCCTCGACCCGGCTCGCACAACTCACTTACTGCTCGAATTTCCAGCGCGAGAACTTCGCGATGTCCGACTGGCCGACGGTGAAGGTGAACGGAACGGTTGTCGACGCACCGGCCCAGGGCGGACGCGGGTCTTCGCCGTGGGAGGTTCGAACGGTGGATCTGTCGGCCTACGCCGGCCAGACGGTCAACCTGGAATGGAACTTCAGCACGCTCGACGGCTTTGGAAACAATTTCCGCGGCTGGCAGATCGATGACGTGAAGCTGACCGCGATTGAAGTCTCCTGCCTCGGCGGCGACATCAACCGCGACGGTCGCGCCAATGCCATGGACCTTCAGGCGTTCGTTTCGGCGCTCATGGCCCAGTCGACGGTGAGCGGCGAGCTTTGTGCCGCGGACTTCAGTTCGAGCGGCGTCATCGATCTGGATGACATCGCCGACATGGTCAACGCGCTTCTTAACTGATTCGGGTTCCGTTACTTCACGGGCTTGAATCGGCGTTAGGTTTTCTTCGAAAGGCCGTTCGCTTAGGCGGGCGGCCTTTCGTTTTTTCAGCAGGCCGTGGGGCGGGAAAATCGACCAGGCGGGCACTCCCGGCGGAAATTGAATATGATCGCGCGGGTCGATTCTGGGAACACCCGTCGCCCCTGCTGATCGGGCGGCCGACCTCATCAATAAAGGGAAAGTCATGCCACCAAGAACACGCCTGTCGTTCGTGCTTGCGGCCGTCCTGGGTTCGCTGTCGTTCTCCGCCGCGAGAGCCGGCGACAACTGGCCGCAGTGGCGCGGTCCGAGTCTCGACGGCCGAAGCAGCGCGACCGGGCTTCCCGCGTCGTGGAGCGAGACGGAGAATGTCATCTGGAAGACACCGCTTCCCGGATGGGCCGGCGCCACGCCGGTCATCTGGGGCGATCGCATATTTCTCACGTCGCCCACGCCGGCGGAGGACAAAGGCGAAGACGGTGAGATCGGCCGGCGGCTTCGATCCATGCAGACCAAGGTCAGCGAGCCGGGCGGCCGCGATATCCTGCTACTGTGTTTCGACCGATCCGACGGCCGGGAACTCTGGCGGAAAAAGCTCTCGGGCGGGAATCGCTTTTACGCGAAGCACAACATGGCGTCGCCCTCGCCGGTGACGGACGGAAAGCACGTCTGGGCGGTGGCCGGCACCGGTGCGGTGGCGGCGTTCGATTTCGATGGCAAGGAACTCTGGACGCGACATCTTCAGGAGGAGTACGGCGAGTTCGGGCTCTACTGGGGGTATGCGTCGTCGCCGCTTCTCCATGAGGGAAAATTGATTCTGGAGGTGCTCAACGGCGCGACGAATAAGAACCCATCGTATCTGCTCGCGCTGGACGGGAAGACGGGTGAGAATGTCTGGAAAGTTGAGCGAAAGACCGACGCGATCGCGGAGTGCCCCGACGCTTACACCACGCCGACCATTCTGCGCAGCGGAAAGCGGAAACTGCTCATCGTCTCGGGCGCGGACTATGTCACGGCGCATGATCTCAAGTCCGGCCATGAAGTCTGGCGCGCGGGCGGGCTGAACCCCGAAAAGCAGAAAAACTACCGCATCTGCGGTTCGCCGACCGTGATCGATCGCCTCGTCATTGCGACGAGTCGCGAGCGGCCGATCGTTGCGATCAAGGCCGGCGGAAAGGGCGATGCGACGGAGTCGCACACGGCGTGGACCTACGATGGTCGCAAGGGGCCCGACGTTCCCTCCGCCGCCACCGACGGCAAGTACCTGTACCTCATCCACGACAACGGCTTCGCGACCTGCCTCGATGTGAAGACCGGCGCCGAGGTCTGGGGTCCGGAACGCATCGAGAGCGGGCCGTACAGCGCTTCGCCGCTCGTGGCGGATGGCAGGGTCTATATCACGAATGAAGACTGCGTGACCACGGTGCTGGAGGCGGGGCCGGCATTCAAGACGCTGCACGTCAACCGGCTCGACGGCGGATACACGCTCTCATCATTCGCGGTGGCCGGCGACCGGCTCTATCTGCGGGCGGGCAACGCGCTCTACTGCCTCGGCCGGAGTTCGAAATCGAGCGAAAAGTAGGGCGGGTGTTGGTCGACTCAAATTGCTGATTGAAAAAGGCGCGAATTTCTTGCACGCGGTTCGTTCACGTGATAATATATAAGTAGAGACTTATGTATAGCACCACCCGGCTGAATCAGGTTTTCGAGGCCCTGTCGCATCCCGTGCGGCGGCAGATGGTGGAGCTGCTCTCGGGCAGCCCCCGGCCGGTGATGGAATTGGCCCGCAGCTTTGAGTTGACCCAACCGGCGGTGACGCAACATCTGAACGTGCTCGAGAAGGCGGGGCTCATCGAGCGGCGGCGGATCGGCCGTCTGCGCGAGTGCCATTTGTGCGGCGATGCGCTCGGCGATGCGGGCAGATGGATTGATGAGCGTCGCGCATTCTGGGAGGCGCGTTTGGATCGGCTGGAGGCGGTACTGGCCGAGGGCGATGCCAAGGCGCGAAGGGGGTCGGGTCGCAGTCGCTCGAAGTCAAGGTCTCAGGCGAATAGGAGATAGTCGCGCCGGCGGGCTATGCCGGGGCCGGCTTTTCTTTCGACAGAACATGCAACTGGCCTCCGGCAGTCGCGGCGTAGTGACGCGCGGCCGGACAAACAAGGAGAGACGATATGTATCCAGCCGAACCATTCCAGGGTGAACGCTGCGTGGTGCGTCGCGTGCTCAATGCGCCGGTCGAGCGGGTGTTTCATGCGTGGACCGATCCCGAGATGCTCTCGAAATGGAGCTTCGGCTCCGAGTATGTCACGATTTCGCTGGAGGTCGAGCATCGCGTCGGCGGCAGGATCACGCAGCACATCCGAAATCGAACCACCGGCGAAAACTGGTTTTTTCAGGGGGAATACCGCGAGATTGTTCCCAACCGCCGACTCGTCCATACGTTTCATTTCGAGAGCGACCGCGGCGAAGACGACGGGCTCTCACTGGTGGCGATTGAGTTCATTCCCGTCGGAGATTCGACGGAGGTGGTCATCACACACACCGGCCTCGCGAACGAGAAGAAGACGAAGGGCACCATCGCCGGCTGGGAGGACATCCTGACGGTCATCGACGGGCTGCTTCGGACATGATTCCTGCCCGCTCTTGAATGAAGTGTCGAATGAGTGGCATATGAGGCGCCGGCCAACGGTCTTTGCTGTGATGCGATCGCCTTGAGTCAGGCAAGGCGTATGCCGTAACCGAGGCATTTTTGGGCAAAAAAACACTGTTTCTGGCATGCATTTTGCTCAACGCGGATTAAGAAGTTCTCATTCGGCGGTCATTGTCCGCCGCTTCAAAAAAGTTACGCACTTTTGTTAGCCTCCTGCGATTTCGTGAGTTGCGCGCACGTGAGATTCCGTAAACGGCTGCGTTTAGGCGACATCAATTTGACTCGATTCATTTACGGGATATGGTCTAGGGTGACGAGCGACATCCGAGAATCTGGTCGTACTCGCGAGCAGAGCCCAGGGGTTCTGCAATGCGAGTCAAGGAACGGATTGGAGGTATGTGATGCGAGCTCTACAACAAAACCAGGATCAATCCCGTTCATGGGAGTATTGCGAGCCCTTCGTTTGCGGTTCGCCCACGCTTCAGGGCATCATTCAGATCTTGAATGATCGCGCCGGGTTGGCCCGCCGGTCCACCCAACCGGCTTCGGCCGAGGGAACGTTTGTTCCGTTCATCCCCGCCGTTCCGATTTCACTGCTTTGCCGCCGTGGAGTCGACGGATCACCTGTTTCATCCTGCACAAACTGCATTGCCCGCATGGGCGCTGCCTCACCCTCCCTTCGCGGAGAGTGATGCCTCGCCGATTCGTGAGCTGAGTCGCCCGCGTCGATTTTCTTGACGCGCCGAGATTCGCATTGGCGCCTTCGGTTCACACAAACCGCGACTGAATTCCATCGTTCGTTTCCTTAACACGCCGGGCGGACCGGCGATTCCGGGGGCTTACCGCGCTCCTGCCGCCTCAGTCCGCCCGCGCTGAAAGAAAGGTTGGTGTTTCGATGACTCGCGTACGAATGAATCGACTCGAAATGTGGGGCTTTATCGTGATCTTCGTGGCGCTGCTGCTGCTTCTGACCACCAGCGGCTGCGGAACGCTGTCGGCGCTCCTCAATGATCTCGCGCCGAACACGCACGTCGTGCTCAAGAACGACGCGGACTTCGACGTCTCGGTCGTGATGTACATCTACGACCAGCAGGAGGCGCCGCGCGACGTGATCACGACGCTCGGTGAGCGAATCGAAGTCACCGTGCCCGCCGGCGAGATGACCAACATCACGCGAAGCTGTCATGAGTTCCAGGCCGTCGTCATCGATGACGCGGATCTTCTGGTCATCGGATCGGCCGGACCCGAGGCGAACAGCGACGTCCTGCGCGACGGCTCCGACTTCGGCTGCCGCGATGTGATCACGTTCACCTTCGATCACAGCGGCGCCGTTGTGGACTTCGACGTCACCGCCGATGTCGAGGATCGCTAATTGCAATTGAAAGGCAGGTGTCACCGTGGCCGAGTTACTTTGGCTCATACTCATCGGGATCACGATCGGCTGGATCGCCGGCCTCGTGATCAGGGGACGGGGCTTCGGCCTCGTCGGAAATCTTGTGATCGGCGTTCTCGGTTCGGTCGTCGGCGGAATGCTGTTCGCCTTGCTCGGCGTGCATGCCTACGGCCTGGCCGGAACCCTGATCGTGGGTGTACTCGGCGCCGTGATTCTGCTCAGCCTGGTGGGCTGGGCCCGTCGCGGGACAGCCGCCTAAGGAGGTGCCAGATGTCCAGCACCGGAAAAATGAGTGAGAAACAGATGTACGAGGCCCGGCTCGACGCCGACATTCGCGAACTCAACGCCCGGATCGAACTCCTTCGAGCCCGGACCGCCAAGGCGGCCGTGCAGACGAGGATGGCGATCGGGCGGGAGCTCGACCGGCTCGCGGAGCAGAAGTCCGCGCTTGCAGGACGGCTCGATGAGCTTCGCGGACTCGGCGAGGCGGGCTGGGAGAAACTGCGCGACGCCGTGAATTCGGCCAAGCGCGAAGTGGCCGACGGCCTGGAGGCCGTCGCCGCGAAACTGCGATGAATGTTGCCTGGGGTCCGCCGGCCGGCGGTGAAGTTTTGAGCGTCGGATGTCTTCGTCTGCCGGCCGGCGCCTCAGGCGTACGCCCTCGGGCCGTGATGCGGCGCGGGTGCGACGCAACGACGGGAGGTTTGCCATGTGGATCAGACGGCTTTTTGAGTGGCTGCTGCTCGGGCTGCTGTACGCGGGCCTGTTCGGCGGCTGCGAAATGTCCTGTCGCTCGGACTCCGGCGACTCCCTCCGGGATGTCGTCGACGAGGTCGGCGATGAGCTCGAGGACGTGACCGAGGAGATCAAGAAGAAGGACTAAGTTTCGGATGCCGCCGTGGTGGCGGCGTCGAATCAGAAGGGAGGATGACATGCTCCAGAGACACATTTTCCTGGCGACGATCGCGCTGGCGACCGCCGCGGGCTGCACGGTCGAGGGTAAGTGGAATCTCACCGAGGTCGAACCGACCGCGGCCGTGCGGGACATCGAGTTCGCCGTCATCACGCTTCAGAAGGACGGCACGTACTACGCCGAGCGGAACGAGAACGGCATCCACACCACGTCGGGTACCTATCGCTTCGACGGCAAGCTGCTCGTGCTCAATGAGCACGGCGGTGAAACGATGACCTTCGACGCCGAGCTGGCCGGCGACGGCAGGACGCTTCGGCTCTCGAAGTTCTGGAAGGACCAGAAGGTCCGGGCTGAGTTCGAGAAGAAGATCTGATCGAACTCGTCCGGCGTTCACGATTGGCGCCGAGGGCGGGTCATTTCCCGCCGGTCGGCGGGCTTGAAGGGGCGTTCCCGGCTTCGTTGCCGGGGATGTCGAGACTCAGGCACTACTGAAAGGAGACTCAGATGTACACTCGAATGACACAACGTATTGGACTGGCGATTCCGGCGTTTCTGCTGGCGTGCTCGCTTGCGTTTGCCGAAGGACTTCACCCCGTCGATGTCGACGGCAAGTGGGGCTACATCGACGACAAGGGCACGATGACCATTGCGGCCACCTTCGACGAGGCCGCGCCGTTTTCCGAGGGTCTCGCCCGCGTCGTTCGCGGCGAGGAGCGCGGCTACATCGACGAGAATGGCAAATTGGTCATCAAGCACGAGTTCCACACCGCGGGCGACTTCCACGAGGGTCTCGCGCGCGTGTACCGCAAGGAGGGACTCATCGGCGGTAAGTACGGCTTCATCGACAAGAAGGGTGAGACCGTGATTTATCCGAAGTTCAACGACGCCGGGGATTTCAACGACGGCCTGGCCGCCGTGAAGCAGAACGGCAAGTGGGGCTACATCGATGCGAAGGGCGAACTTCGCGTCAAGCCCCAGTTCGATGAGGCCGCGATGTTCAGCGACCATCTCGCCCGGGTTCAGGCCGGCGGCGACTGGGGCGGCAAGTTCGGCTACATCGACACGTCCGGCAAAATGGTGATCAACCCGAAGTACGATGAATGCACCTCGTTCTGCGACGGCCTGGCCGGCGTGAAGCAGGACGGCAAGTGGGGCTTCATCAACAAGTCGGGTGCGGTCGTGATCGAGCCGCAGTTCTCCGAGGTTGGACATTGCATGGAAGGTCTGGTCCCGGTGCGCGTCGGTTCGCTGCTCGGCGCGAAGTGGGGCTTCGTCGACAAGAGCGGCAAGGTCGTGATCAATCCTCAGTATGAGGCTGTTCGCTCTTTCGAAAATGGTCTTGCGGCCGTTCGACAGGACGGCAAGTGGGGCTACGTCGATAAGACGGGCAAGAACGTGATCAAACCGGCCTATGACGAAGCGATGGACTTTACGGATGGGAACGTCGCCCAGGTCAAGGTCGGCGGCAAGTGCGGCTACGTGGACGCCAAGGGTGACTTCGTGTGGAACCCGTTGAGCTGACCGTGAACAGCCGGGCGGCCGCAAGGCCGCAGCGCCATTGGGCGCCGCCGAAGGGCGTGGATCCTCCCCCCGAGTCCTGCCTTTCGGCGCTTGCCTTGCATCCGGGCTGAGTTTCGACTCCCCCCGGATGACAAGCGGCGGTGGATGACGACTGTCTGTCATCCGCCGCCGCGCTTTTCTTATTGGGCGATCATGATACTCATGAATTGGACTAAGAGCTTCCTTTGAACTGACGGCGACGCGTGCCACAATCCTGTCGTGCGACGATTCAGGTGTGCGACAGTCAGAGCCGCCCCGTCCCCGGGGCGGTGAATGGAGCACATCCCACCGTCGTCGGATTCCTAATCCAACCTTGCCGAGTCAGCGTTCACCGGGCTGAGACAGCCCGGCTCTGATTGGACCGGTCGAATGACGAGTGATTTCCTCAAATACCGAGCAGGGCGTCGACGAAGGGGGCGACGTCGGCGCCGTCGATCAGCGTATCGAGGTTCACATCCGCCGATTCAATGCTGCAGCAAGGATGCTGCGCTGCATAATCGTCGGGGCTCAGCAGGGCGGTGACGAAGGGATCGAGATCATCGAGATCGACCGCGCCGGAGCAGTTGAGATCGCCCGGTGTAATTGTCGTGACGCCGAATGTGCCGTCGGCCTTGACGTTCTGCACGTAGATGTCGCGCGGATCGGTTCGCGAGTCGCCCCAGGTCATGAGCAGATCGCACCCGTTGTGGACGACGTCGAGGCGTGACTTGCCGCTGATGAACGAGCAGGCTTCGATCGGCGAACCGCTCCAGACGACTAGTCCGTCGGGATCCAGCCGGGATGCGATCACGACGCCGGTGGTTGCGGATCGAGCGTCGAACCCGGAAACGATCCCGCCGCCCGCATACGAGCTCGCCCGCACGAACGAGGATTGGTTGGTATTCAGCGGGAGAATCTCGACGCCGTTGTCGCCCCAGATACGATTACCGACCGAGTCGAATTTCTGTGCGTAGATGCCCCACATCGACTGCACGGAGTTCGCCTGCGTCCAGGCCATCACGGTTTCACCCGACTGCGGGTCGTAGTCCGCCGAGGCGGAGATTCGAATCACGTTTGCGGTGGTATTGCCGGCCGCGCCGTTCGCGGGAAACAGTGGTGTTCCCGCGGCGTCGACGTGCTGAACCAATGCGTTGCGGGAACCGCCGGTTTCGTACCACGAGATGACAGCGCCGCCGTCGCCGTCCGGGATCATCGTTGGGAACGTGCCGTTCTGAATCGAGTTCGCGCTGAAGACAATCAAAGGCGAGCCGCTGTTCCACGTCAGTGAGCCGTCGCTCGCAATTCGCTGCATGTAGAGATGCTTGTTGCTCAGGATGCAGTTGGTTCCGCTGCATCGCACCCATAGCACGAGAACACTGCCGTCGGTTCCGGGTTGAATGTCCGAGCAGGTGAGCGCCCGGCTCGCCTCGGAGATGACGACGCCCGGCGCGGTCCAGAGCGGCGTGCCCGAGACATCGAGTCGCTGCGTGATGGCGGTGGACGGGCTGCCGCCGGACCAGCTCACGGCATAGGTGCCGTCGGTCAGCGCCGCGCAACGCGGCTGGTTACCATTGGTACTCGACGGCAGGACCACGCCGCCGGCGCCCCAGAGGAGCGTACCGGAGGGTGACACCAGGTTGACGCCGATCTGCGAACCTCCGGCGCGATCATCGCGATAGGTGATGAGCGCGTTGCCGCTGCCGTCGACCGCCAGGCCGTAATCCTGGGTGCTGGAGTAACCCCGGTCCGCCACCAGCACACCGTTGTGGGCCCACTGCTCGACGCCGTTCTTGTCGAGCCTTTGCAAGTACACGTCGTAGCCGCCCGTGCTGTTGTCGAACCAGCTGACGTACGCGCCGCCGTCGGCCGTCCGCCTGATCTTGGACTGCGTCTGCTCGCCGGTGCGGTCGCCGATGGCCAGGTTCACGGCGGGGTCGGACGACCACTGCGCGAAGGCGGGAAGAGTCGATGTGATCGTCGAGAGGACGACGACGGCCATGAAGGCGCGCGAAAGGGTCGAAGGGACGGATTTCGTGTCCAATTGATATCTCCCGGAATGAATTTGGGCTCGCTGACAGCTTTTCGAGCATACCGGGATTGGCGAACGAATTACAAGCTGGGGGGAGGAAATGCTACAATCGTCCAACAACTGTTACGAATGAATCATGGGAATTCACCCGTCGCCGGTCTGAAATCGAGTGTAATTGGGACCGGGCGCCCGCCGATCGGGCCTCGGCCGGTCGATGAAACGATCGGCGGCAGTCCGTACAATATCCGACGGTTTGACCAGTCGAGATTTTTCAAGGAGCCCCTCATGCAACGCGTCCAGCGATCGTCCGCATTGTCATTGTTCCTTGCCGTCTCATTTGCCATTCCGGCGTTCAGTCTGGCCGACGACAAGGTCGGGAAGGACAAGAAGCCGAAGCGCCCCGACATCTACGACCGAACGGCCGACGGCGAGAAGCAGATCGCCGATGCGCTGGTCACGGCCAAGCGGGATCACAAGCGCGTGATGCTTCAGTTCGGGGCGAACTGGTGCGGCTGGTGCCACCTGCTGCACGATCTGTTCAAGTCCGACAAGGAGATTGCGAAGGAGCTGCTCTACGAATACGTCGTGGTGCTGATCGACGTCGAAACGGTTGATGGCAAGAAACACAACGCAGCCACGGTGGAAAAGTATGGCAACCCGACGAAGCACGGCCTGCCGGTGATCGTCATCCTGGATGAGGACGGCAAGCCGCTCGTGACCCAGGAGACGGGTTCGCTCGAGGAGGGCAGCAAACACGATCCGGCGAAGGTGCTCGCGTTTCTGAAGAAGTGGCGCGCGACGCCGCCCTCGGCGGAGGAACTGCTCTCGGCCGGCCTGGCGAAGGCGAAGGCGGAAAAGAAGACGGTGTTCGTGGATTACTCGGCGCCCTGGTGCGGATGGTGCCATCGTCTCGACGCCTTCCTGCATCGACCGGAGATCGCCAAGGTGTTCGACGCCGCGTTTGTGACGGTTAAGATCGACGTCGATCGTTACAAGGGCGGCAAGGAGTTGAACGAGAAGCACGGCGGCGCGAAGTCCGGCCTGCCCTTCTTCGTGATGCTCGACGCCGATGGAAAGAAGACCGCGGATTCCATCGCGTCGCCCGGCGGCAACGTCGGCTTCCCGGTCGAGCCCGATGAAATCAAGCACTTCATCGAAGTCGTTCGAAAGGCCGCACCCGCTCTCACCGCCGAACAGATCAAGACGCTCGAAGACGGCCTGAAAAAGAAGCCGGAGACCGCGTCCGGGCGCTGATTTGCTTCCCGACGATACCGAACCCGAGGCAACAGGCGTGTGCGGTCATTGACGGTGGATGCCGGGTGATCAGTCCAGCCAGAGATTCTTCTGCTTGAGCTTCTGCGGAACGTAGCTCTCGGTGACGAACGAGATGCTCTTCGTCAGCAGTGATTCCACTTCCATCTTGAATCCGTGTTTGAGCATGAGGTCGATCTCGCGCTCCCAGTCCTTCTTACCCTTGAACCACGGGTAGTTCATGATCTGCTTCGCGCGCTTGATGTCGTTGTTGTCGATCGCGATCTTCACGTCGTCCGATAGACCGAATTCCTCGTAGTCCCGGCTGCGGACGCCGATGAACTGCGCCGCGGGCACCGCCATGCGGGCGGACTCGAACGCGAGGTTGATCGATCCCTGCTTGATGACGCTGTAGATGTAGAACCCCCAGGGGTCGTTATCGAGCAGACAGTAGATCGGCAGCTTCAGCTCGTTGTGCATTCGGCTGAGCAGGCGGCGCACGCCGCGCGGCGGCTGGCCGTTGCCGTGGGTGATGATGCAGTTGTTCTTCTGGGCGAACTTGTCCTCGCTGAACCGCTGCCAGACGGTGTCTTTTTCGACGTGCAGGATGAACTTCGCCTCGCACTTCTTGAACTGAAGCACGTCGGGCTCGACGATGCCCGGAATCTGCCAGCCGCTGGTGCCCATGCGGCGAAGGTCGATCTCGTCGCCCTTGCTCACGATCGTGAGATTGCCGGCGATGGCTCCGCGGCTCGAGGCGAACACGTGCAGCTCTTCGCGCAGCGACTCCAGCGCGACTTCCAGATCCTCGATGATCGGGTCGCTCTCGTTCTGGTCGTTGAAGGTCTTTTCAGTGGTGCCCTTGATGGTGTGCTTGGAGAGATAATAAAGACCGCGGATGCTGACCGTCTTGTCCTCGTCGATCAGCTTCTTGCAGCCGCTGGCGATGAGCAGGGTCTGCATGAAGCTGCGCGCCTTGCCGAGGTCGAAGAACTCGCGGGTCGCCTGCTTGTCGCCCATCTCGATGATGCCGCGGGACTTGTTGAACTTGGCGTTGGAAAGGGTGCGCAGTGGAATCTCGATCGCGGGGCTTTTCTTCTTTTCCGCGAACTTCACCACCGATTCGGCGAGGCTGATGATCTTGCCGGCCGCCGGGGATTTGGGCTTCCTGCCCGACTTCGACCCGGTCTTGACCGACGCCGCTGACTTCTGACTGGTTTTCTTTTTCGCCATCCGTGGACACTCCGAGGGATTTACGGAACTTCTTGTATTTTCGGCCAAAGTAGCTACATTCAATGAACGCCGCAAGCGGGCCGGGAGACAGTAAGCCATTCACCTACCGATCTGATTGGGTCCGCACGCAGAGGGTCCGGCGAGGGTTCGTCATGGCGGGATATTGTCCTCACTGCGGGCAGTCGGTCGACATCGGTGAATGTCCCGGTTGCGGGCTTCACGTCACCGCTGAAATCATCTCGCGCCGGCCGCGGATCAAAAAGCCGGGCCGACGGGCGGGCATATTGCTCGTCGTTCTCGCGGTGATCGGCGTGGCAGTTTACTTGACCGATGTGTTTCTTCCATGGCCGTCGATGCTGCCGACGACATGGCTGGCGAGTCTGCATCTTCGGGGCCATGAGAGGTCGGAGCAGGCGCTTTTCAAACGGATCATGGACGGCAATCTTCCCAGGGAGGAGTTGGCCGTCGCGCTCGACCAGATGATCCGGTATGAGCTGGTCGATTATCCACCCTACACCCACGATGCCTACGTTGGGCTCGATTTTAAGACGACGATTTCACTCCAGGGGATCTACACGCGCCACTGGCTGTACCTTCGCGACGTTGTCATCCTGGTTGACGGGGAACAGCGCGCAAAGTTCTCGACCTACGGGGCGTCGAGATTCGGCGTGGTCGATTTGAGTTTCA
>CALLKH010000652.1 GCA_938008425.1 uncultured Planctomycetaceae bacterium
CGTTCTTGGCCATCGCTCCCATCATCATGGCGTAGCCCTCGGTGGTGATGCTGTGCGAGGGTGTTCGAAGAAGGAAGGGCAGGCTTCGATCGATGTACTTGTCGTAGACGGCGTGGCCAAGTTCGTGAATCAACGTATCCATCCATCGCACGTTGGGCTGAAGGTTGCAGAGCACGCGGCAGTCGCCCTCGCGATCGATGTCGGTGGCGAAGGCATGGGCGTTCTTACCCTTGCGTTCGTACAGATCGCTTCGAGCGAGAATGTCGTCGGGATCAAGGTTCAGCCCGTGATAATAGGTCTTAGTGAGCGCAAGCAGATCCTGGTTGGCGTAAATCTCGTTGAGATCCGGGCCGGCCATCGGCGGCGCTTCCTGGAAGAAGATGTCTCCATAGTGCCACGGCTTGAGGTCGGCGACGGGGATGCTGAAGTGTTTCGCCCGCCGGCGGTCGATGTCAGCCTTCAGCTTCGCGAAGGGCTCCCGCGTCAGGTCATCGAGCTCATCGAACACCGCGATCAGCTCGGCTTCGTTGATTTCCTGAAGGTCGAGCTGCATGGCGTAGAAGTCGCGATAGCCGAGTTTGCGAGCGACTTCATTGCGAAGCTTGGCGCATTCCTTGAGCCGCTCCGCCACCTTGTTGCCGACGCTGACGAATCCGGTCCATGCACTCCGTGCCGCACGGCAGTCGTTGGTCGAGCCGAGGATGTCGCGGACGTCGTTCTCGGTCAGCTCCCGGCCATCGACGTCGCTGCGATGGTTCACGAAGATCTTCTCGACGTCGGTCTGAATGGCGATGATCTGCTTCTGGAGTTCGGGATCGACCTGGCCGGTGAGAAACTCCTTGTACATGAGTTCGAGCTGGCGTGCGAGAATCGGATCCTTGACGGCGGCGGAGTCGCGAAGGGTCTTGAGTTTTTCGAAGGTGTCGGCGTCGTGGTGAAGTTCGACAAGGCGGTCGTCGAATTCGGCCTTCTTCTTAAATGCCTCGTCGGTGCCGATGGTGTTGGCATCCCACCAGGCGCGCGCCGAGTCGATGGCGAGCGGGCGGTATTCTGCGAGGTACGCGTCGTGGACCTGGACGAATTCGCGTTCGGGCTGCGAGTGTGCGACGCAGCCAAGGGTGCTGGAGAGCAGCCAAACAGCGAGCAGGGAGAAGGCAGACTTGGTCATGGAATTGGCTCCTGACATTGTGAGGTCATTCTGCGTAGAGGACGGACGGATTTTCGGGTCAGCGGTCAATATAGTGCAAGCGGAACTCGCCCGCTTCCATCGGAGCAATGCGGGATTGAGTGAAGAGGCAGTCGGTCCGATTTCAGGGGCCGCGCGTCTCCTGGCGGCACCCCCATGGCTTCCTTGATGAAACGTTTTCAAAGATCCATATTGGAGTTTTTATTGGACGGAATTTGCCGAGCCGGGGTTTTTATTGTATAGATACACATGGGGCCTCGGACTCAGATCAGCAAATTGATTGAGGCGAGTTGCCGTGTCTCGCATGGGCGGTTGGATCGCGGGTCGGCATGGGTGATCGATTTGCGGCGGGGCGTCGTGGTGACGATTCGCGATGCACTCGGGACGAATGGAGGCGACGCATGGGTATGCAGGAAAAACTCGCGACGATGACGGAGCGACGGCAGCAGATTGAACAGGAACTTCAGGACCTGCGTGAGACGCGGCGTGAATCCAGTAATTCAGCGCTGGCCGACCTGGAGAAGGCGCTGATGTCGGAGCTCGAGCGCGTCGGCGGCCAGATCAGTCAGATCAATGACTACCTGAAGAGTTGTTCCGTCGCGAACGGCGACGAATGCAGTTGACGATCGGTGCGAAGCGAGTCCGTGCGTCATACGGGCCGACGATCGTCCGCTTTCTGGTTGTTGTGCGGGATAGGGCATGCCGAGCGCGGTCACGCGGCTCGGCATTTGTATGCGCGGAACCCGGTCGTGGTCTAACGGCCGGTCGACTTCGCTTCCGCTCGGGCGCCGACCTTGTCGGCCTCGGCCTGTAGCAGCTTGTCGAGTTTCTCGGATGCGTCGCTCACGAGGTTTGACTTGTTGCCGCTGATGACGTGTTCGATGACGCCGTCCGGCCGGATGATGAAGAGCGCGGGATAACCGGTGACGCTGTACGCGCGGCCGACCTGATTACCGGGATCCATGGCGAATTCGAGATTGGCGCCAAGTTCACCAAGCACGCCCCGCACTTCGTCGGGTTTGAACGGGATTTTCATCGTTTCGCAGACATTGACGAATCGCACCCCGCGTGATTCGTAGAGCACGCGAAGCTCCTCCACCTTGGGGATCTGCTTCTTGCAGAAGCCGCAGTTGGCCGCGAAGAAGTCCAGAACGGTGGCCGGGTGATAGCCAATCTCGACGTTGCTGATCGGCGCTCCATCGACGGTGGTCAGTTTGATCGGCGGAGCGGCTTTGCCGATCATCTGCAGGACCGGGTTCGTTTTTCGCGGCGTATTCGTGTTTGAGGCCGTCGCGGGCCGGGGCGCCGGCAGCGCGAGGCGGCGTGTGGATCCGATGGGAACGTCGATCGTCGGCATCTGCTCGTCGTCGGTCATCAGCAGGACAGAGGCACCGTCATCCGGCATGCGATAATTTCCGGGAAGTTCAACGACGACACGATAGCGCCGGCCGGCGACGACTTCGTGCACAGAGGTCATGACCGATGAGTCGGTGCAACTGGCGCCGACGAGCCTGACCGGCGCGTCGCCGAAGTTGCTGAATTGAATGGTATGTGCGATGGCGCTCTCGGCCTTGCGCGGCTCGACGTTCTGCAGTCGAACTGGAATCGACGTCGGCGTGACCTCAAGGCGATCGGAGATGATTGCATAGGCGGGGATGGTTATCGTCTTCTGAGATTCGACGTCCGAGTGCAGCGTGATTTCAGACCGGATTGTTCCGGCTCGAAAGGGCGGCCGAGTTCCGACAAAGAGTTTGTACTCCCATCCCCGAATGGACTCGACGAGGTGAAAGTCAAACGGACCTTCGGCCGGCGGGTCGTTCATGGTCAGCCGGAAAGGCTTGTCGGAGTTGTTGGTGATCAGGATCGTGCGCTCGATGTACTCCTTCGGATCGAGACGGCCGAATCCGGCGGCGGGCGGGGTGACATCGATGAGTCGCCGCAGGTCGCCGCGCAGGGTGAGGACGATTGACGAGCGAATTGGGTCGCTGGTGTTCACGACGACCTGCTTTTCAAAGCGGCCGCGAAGGTAGTCGGGATTCAGCGAAAGCTTGAGCGATGCCCTGGCTCCCGGCTCGACAAGGCTGGGCGGTTCGCCGACGACCGCGCAGCCGTAGGTCGGTTCAATGCGAATGATCTCAAGCGGGGACTGGCCGCCGTTGGTGAACGTGAACTCGTGCTCAAGGGGCGTGCCGAGGCCGACGGCGCCGAAGTCGAAGTCGATGGCCTCGATGACGATTCTCGGCGGGCCTGGGGGCACGGGCTGCACGTCCTGGGCCTTGAGCCGTGGGGCGATGCTCAAGACGGCGATGGCTGCGAGGGCGAACAGTTGCGGACGGACGGTTCGTCGATGCTGGGGGTGCATTAAGGTCGCTCCGGTACGGATTCTAGGGTTTCCCGCATTATATCGGCGACCAGAAGGCGCGGCACTTCTCGGGCGGGTGTTTCTGAGGCGGCCCCAGGTGGCAGGCGGGGCGACAGGTGCACCCCCTGCGGTGATTTTCGCGGGCTTCCCCCTGTATTGGCGGGAGCTTTGACGACATGATGGTGGATGTTGCGGGGTCGAATCTTAAGGAATGTGTGAGGAGACTGAAATCATGGCGGCCAAGAAAGCGGCGGGTCAGAAGAGTGCAAAGTTGAAGGCGGGCTCGGCGAAAAGTGCAAAGCAGCGGCCGTCGTCGAAGAGCACCAGGAAAAAGGCGACCCGGTCTACGGGTGCCCGGGTGACGGTCGCGAAGAAACCTGCGGCCAGGCGCGCCGCGGCAGGGGCGACGAGACCCAAGGCGGCGGCGCGGGTCAGCGGCGCGGGCTTCGCTGAAGTCGGCGGCATCGGGACCGACGCGGTGAAAAAGGCGACGGGCAAGGGCTGGGCTGAATGGATCGCGCTGCTCGATGCCGCGAACGCGACATCGATGAGCCACAAGGAGATCGCGGCGTACCTGGCCGCCAACACCACGATCGGCGACTGGTGGGCGCAGATGGTGACGGTGGGCTATGAGCAGGCGCGGGGAATGCGCGAGAAGCATCAGAAGCCGGACGGCTACGAAATCAGCGTGAGCAAGACGCTGGATGTGCCGGTGGATCGTGCCTTCGCGGCCTTTGAGGATGCGGCTCTTCGTGCGGCATGGCTGGCCGATCCGTCGTTCTCGATTCGCGTCGCGACGCCGTCGAAGTCGATGCGGGCGGACTGGGTGGACGGCCGGACGCGGTTCAACGTGAACTGGTACGCAAAGGGGGCCGGCCGTTCGCAGGTTGTGGTTCAGCATGTGAAGCTGAAGGACGCCGCTGCGGCTGAGAAAATGAAGGCGTATTGGGCGAAGCAGCTCGATTCATTGCGGCGACACTTCGAGGGCGGTGCGTGACGAACGCGGAAGATCGCGTCGTGTGATACGTTGTACCCGGTATTCGTATCGGAGATGATCGGAAGAAGCTTGATGTTTGGCGGAGCTCTTGAGCGCCGAAGCGAATGGAAGGATTGTGAAGGAATGGCGAACGACAGAGGGATTAGCATGATGCGGAGTGTTGCCACGGCGGCTTTCGTGCTGGCGATGGGTATGTCGACCGCGGTGACGTCGGGTTTTGAAGAGCCTGCAAGCGAGAAGCCGACGTCCCAACCCGCATCGCAGCCGGCGGAGCCGGAGGGCGTCGACGCGATGAAGATAGAGGCCGCGGCGCTGATGCCGTCGGCGGAGTCCTCCTTTTTGAAGCGCTTTCTGGGCGCGGTGGAGCGGCTGCCCCGGATCGGAGCCCGCAAACTTTATGTTTATTCCGACCGGCGGACGGCGATCTCGGAGGCGGCGTACAAGAAGCTGGCGGAGTCCGAGCGCGAGGCGTACACCGAGCGCGAGTCTTCGGAAACGCTTTATTACTACACGCGGTATGGGTCGCCGCTGGCGTACTCGCGGGTGCTGGAGATCCTGGCGAAACATGAATTCGGCGATTTGACGGGCCAGCGCGTTTTGGATTTCGGGTATGGATCGGTCGGCCACCTTCGGCTGATGGCGGAGTGCGGGGTTGATGCGGTCGGCGTGGATGTTGATCCGTTTCTGACGGCGCTCTATTCGGAGAAGAAGGATCAGGGTGCCGTTCCCGTGGCGTCTGGAAGGGCCGGCAAGGTGACGCTGGTCGAGGGGCGTTGGCCATCGGAAGAGGGCGTAATCAAGGCGGTGGGCGGCGGGTTTGATGTGATCACGTCGAAGAACACGCTGAAGAACGGGTATCTGCATCCGGAGAAAGAGGTTGATCCGCGGATGCTGGTCGACCTGGGCGTATCGGATGAGGATTTTGTGAATCACCTGAACAAGGCGCTCAAGCCCGGCGGCGTCGTGCTGATCTACAACATCTGCCCGGCGCCGGCTCCCGCGGACAAGCCCTACATTCCATGGGCGGACGGGCGATGTCCGTTCTCGAAGGAGATGTGGGAGAAGGGCGGATTCAAGGTCCTGGCGTTTGATGAGGATGACAGCAAGGCGGTGCGCCGGATGGGTCGCCTTCTGGGCTGGGACAAGGGCGATCGGCCGATGGACCTGGAGAACGATCTGTCCGCGAGCTTTACGATTGTGCAGAAGGCGCGGCGGGCGCCTTGAAGGCTGGTGTCACGGCGCCGCCGCGGCGGCGCCGGCGAGCTGACCGCCGGCCCAGGCCCATTGGAAGTTGAATCCGCCGATGCGGCCGTCGACGTCGCAGATTTCCCCGCACAGATAAAGGCCGGGGCAGACCCGGGATTCCATCGTTTCCAGCCGGATTTCTCTGAGCGGCACGCCGCCGGCGGTGACCTCGGCCACGGCGAATCCGCGATCACCGACGACGGGAAGCTTCAAGTTGGTGACAGCCGCGACGAGTGCCTTTCGCGCGACACGCGACAGGCCGCTCGCGGGCATTGCGGGATCGACGCCCGCGTGTTCACAGATCGCCTTGACGAGCCGCTGCGGCAGGCGTTCCGCGAAGACGCGGGCGATGCCGGCGCGGCCGTGGTGCTGGGCGAAGTTCTGAATGGCGGCGTCGAGGGATTCGGGCGTTTCGCCCGGCAGCCAGTTGATAAAGAGCGCGGCGGCGGGGTCGTCGAGGACGGTGTTAAGATAGTGCCGGCTGATGTCGAGCACGCCCGGGCCCGAGAGGCCGAAGTGCGTGCAGAGGGTGGAGTTGGTGAAGGCGATGAGGCGTTTGCCGGTGCCGGATCGCAGTTCGAGCGTGGTGCTGAGCGTCAGGCCGCTGAGCGCGCGGATGAAGCATTTCTGATCCAGAACCAGCGGGACAAGCGCGGGAAGCACGCGCGGCGTGATCGAATGGCCGAGGCTTCGGGCGAGCTGGTAGCCGTGGCCGTCGGAACCGGTTTTGGGCAGGCTCTTTCCGCCGGTGGCGAGGATGAGGCGGCGCGTGGTGATGAGCGCATCGTCGGCGATGAGTTTGAATTGCGGCGCGGACGCGGCGTCGGAATCCGGGGCCGCGTCGATTCGCTCGATGGCGGTGACGCGCGCGGGGTGAATGAACTCGACGCCGGCCTGCCGCGCGGCGTGAAGCAATGCATCGAGCACGGTGGCGGCGCGGTCGGTGGTGGGGAAGAGTTTGCCGGTTTCCTCACGCTTCAGATGGACGCCGATCTCTCGAAAGAATGCGACGCTTTCCGGCACGCCGAATCGACGGAGCACTTTCTTGATGGCGTTCGGCGATGAGCCGGCGAAGGCGGTCTCGTCGACCGTGTCGTGCGTCACGTTGCATCGGCCGCCGCCGGAAACCAGGATTTTCGCCCCGATTTTCTTCGCGCTGTCGAGCGCGAGAATTCGCAGTGACGCGCCACGGCTTCGGGCGGTGCGACCGGCGGCGATGGCGGCCATGAGCCCCGCGGCGCCGGCCCCGATGATGGTGATATCAGCGTCTCGTTCGATCATTTCATCCGGCAGCATTTCGGTGGGCGGGGACTTCGTCAAGCGGCTTGCCGGTCGCTTCGGCCGCGCCTAACCTTGAGGCATGGCACAGGTGATTGTGATAGGGGCGCACCCGCTGGACTATTCGGACGAGTTGTTTGATCGCGCGGTGACGGCGGGGTTCGGGCTGGTGGCGCTTTCCACCGATCAGAACGACCGCGAACTCGCGGAGTTTGCGACCCGCGAGGCGCTGCGTTCGGTTGTGCTGGTGGAACTG
Source organism: uncultured Planctomycetaceae bacterium (assembly GCA_938008425.1). GTDB lineage: Bacteria > Planctomycetota > Phycisphaerae > UBA1845 > UTPLA1 > JADJRI01. The sequence continues at coordinate 7,325 of CALLKH010000652.1, forward strand.
GTCGTGCGAAACCGCGACAAGACGATGTACATGGGCGACTTCGGCCAGACCTCGGGTGATGTCATTGGGCCGGCGGATCCCGTGGCTTATGGCGAGGTGTTTCTGTCGGAGGATGGCGGGCATCGCGTGGCGTCTTTTCTCGACCAGGTGCGCTCGCCCGACGTGCGGGTGGCGTTTTATCTTCACGGGTTCCGGCCGGATCAGCCGTTGATGACGAGCTACGGCCGGGTGCTGCTTCCCGCAATGACTGAAATGCCGATGCGGCTCAAGCGGTTGGCGCCGTATGAACTCCCGCGACGGGAGTAGCCGGCCGCGGGCGTTCGCGTTCAGGGTTCAATCGATTCCGGGTTTACGTTTTCATGCAACTGCCGATCATTTTTCCATCGATCTCGGGGCAGCAGTTTGGATGCCGCGGTTGCACGCGGTGTTGTCGCGAACTGGTGGTGCATCTGACGCGCGGCGATCGCGAGAAGATTGACCGCCAGAAATGGGGCGGGCGGATCGAGGGCGAGCCGTACATCCGGCTCGGCAGGAATTACGTGCTCAGTCACAGGGCGGCGGGCGGGTGCATCTTTCTCGCCGACGATGGCCGCTGCCGGATTCACGCGGAATTCGGTCCGACGGAAAAGCCGCTGGCCTGTCAGCTTTATCCGTTCACGCTGGAGCGCGCGGGCGACGGTGTCTATGCGAGCATTCGGCTGGATTGCCCGACGGCCGCCCGAAGCGACGGCCCGCCGATCGCGACGCACAAGAGCGACGTGAAGCGGCTGACGGACGAGGCGATCGAACAGGGCGTGATTGCGGTCGGCGGCGGCGCCTCGACGGTGGAACTGGGCCAGGGGACGCGGATCGGCGTGCGGGCGGTGGATCGGCTGATCGAGCGGCTGGATCGGTGGGTCAGCGCGCCGTCGCAGCCGATCGAGAAGCGGCTGGGCGGGCTCTGTGAACTGGTTCGTACGTTGAATGCCGCCAAGCTGGCACGAATGGACGAGGAATCCGCCGGCGACCTGGCCGATCTGCTCGCGGGCGGGCTGCCGGAGCTGGCGGCGGAACATGCCTCGAAGCAGCTCGCGCCGCCGACGGCGCGGCAACTGTCGCTCTTTCGGCAGTCGGTGTATTCGCACACGGAGCAGGCGACGTTCAAGCAGATCGTCGCGCCGCTGATGCAGGCAATGCGGATGCGATGGGATCAGCTTCGTCGGGCGCGGCGGATGTCGGGCGGTTCGGGCGCGACGCCGGCGCTTCGCGGCATCGAGGGTTCGGCCGAGTTTGCGGCGGTGGACCGGGTGACCGGGTCGGCCGCGGATTTCGGTGCGGTGGTGGGGCGGTATCTTTCGTCGCGCATACAGGGTCGCACGGTTTTCGGCGGCGGCTATTACGGTTGGAGCATCGTCGATGGACTATCGGCGCTCGTGCTCAGCACGGCATGTGCCGGATGGCTGGCACGATGCGCGGCCGCGGCGCGGGGAAGCGAACAGTTTACGCGCGAAGATGTCGAACTGGCCGTGGGCATCGTGGACCGGGCGGGCGGACGTGCGCCGGAGCTGGGAGCGAAATCGGCGAAGCTGCGGCTGCGGTATCTCTCGGAGGATGACGGCGTCGCACGGCTGGTGCGGCGGTATGGGGTCGGGTAAGGCGTCTTCGCGAAGCGCGGGGACGACTTGCTGGAGTGCCACCTACAAGGCAGTTTTGATATGGCGATGCGTGAATAGCGTTTCTTTCGCCCCTACGGGGCTTTTTCTATCCATGTCGTCCCACCCACGGCTCGCGCCGTGGGCTAGACTCTTTCGCCGCTAACGCGGCTGGGATTCGCGATGAGCGTCGATGGGCGATTCGCATTGCGACAGTGCGAGGTTTGCGTTGCGCGGCGACGATGAACGGTTCGCGTTGCGCGGCGACGATGAACGGTTCGCGTTGCGCGGCGAAGATAAACGGTTCGCGTTGTGCGGCGACGATGTGCGAAGCGCGTTGCGCGGCGAAGATGAACAGTTCGCATTGATAGTTGTCGATGAACGGCTCGCACTGATCGCCGGCGGCGGACTATTCGCTTTGTTCGGCGGCGTTCGGTTCGATGCCGGGGGCGTCGCCGGTTTCGGGTTTGGGCAGGAAATCGGCGATCAGTGACTGCGTGACGACGATCTCGACGCGGCGGTTCGCGGCGCGGCGGTCGTCGTTGTAGGCCTGTTCCTTGATGGGCTCGAAGGAGCCGGCGGTCGAGATGCGAATCGCCCGTGGATCGATGCCGAGGTCCATGAGGAAGTCGGCGACGTTGCGGGCGCGGGCATAGCCCAGTTCGAACGCGTCTCGATACTTGGATTCAAGCGGCAGCGGTTCATGGGTGGCGTGGCCGCGAATTTCCAGCTTGTTGGTCTTTCCGCGAATCTCATCGGCGAGGCCCGGCAAAGCGTCGACAGACAGGGC
>CALLKH010000653.1 GCA_938008425.1 uncultured Planctomycetaceae bacterium
AACTACGGCCGCGGCAGCCGCTTCACCGCAACCATTGCCACCGGCTCGCTCGCGGGGGTCGCGATGATCACGGTTCACAATTCCAACCCCTCGCCCAGGAATATCCCGGCGCCGGTTCTCACGCAGACCGAACTTGAGAATTTCCGAATCCTGTACGCGGAGGACGGACCGGACAATCAGCGACTCATTAATCACGTGCTCACAAAGGCCGGCGCGACGGTCAGGGTGGTCGAGAACGGCCGCGATGCCGTTGAGGAGGCACAACGCGCCGAACGGGCGGGTTCGCCCTATCACGTCGTTCTCATGGACATGCAGATGCCCGTCATGGACGGCTACGAGGCGACGCGCCGCCTGCGCCGCGAAGGATACACCGCGCCGATCATCGCCCTCACCGCGCACGCCATGTCCACCGATCGCGACAAATGTCTCGAGGACGGCTGCGACGACTTCACCACCAAGCCGATTCAGCGAGCCACACTGATCGCCGCCATTCTCACCCATGGCTCGCGCATGATGAGTCCGGAAGATTCAATCGCGCCGGGCGATTCGCCGACCGCGTCGACGTGATTCTTCTGCCGATGCATCGCATGCGGGCGCCCCATCCCGTGCCGAAGGCCGGGGCGGGCAGCGGCATCATCGAAAGTCCCGCGACCTCGTCGGCAGTTCGATCATCATGTCGCCGATGTCCTCCAGTTCCCTCACCAGGAACTGAACCACCCTGCCCTGCCGCTCCACCCGGCCGCGCGCCAGCACGATCCGGCCGAAGTACGCCGCCTCGCGACAACGTTCGTACACCTCCGGCCGGATGATCAGGTCGCTTCGCCCGGTTTCATCCTCCAGCGTCATGAACAATACGCCATTGGCCGTCGCGGGACGCTGACGGAAGAGCACCAGGCCCGCGACCGCGGCGAGCCGGCCGTGCCGCGTGAGCGCCGGATCCTTGATGGTCCTCGCGGTGACGACCCTTCGCCGCGTGAGCGCCTCGCGAATGAAGGAAACCGGGTGCGCCTTGAGCGAGAGCCCGACGCGTTCGTAATCACGACCCACCTCGTGCAGCGGCGAAACGGGCGGCAACACGACCTGCGGCGATTCGACCCTCTCCAGCGCCGGTGAATCCGCCGAATGCTCGAACGGACCATTCTCCTCCCGATCGTCGCAGTCGATCCAGTCACTGTCGTCCCGAATCTCAATCTGCTCTGCCATGCCCTCCTGTCCGACCGGCTCCTCCTCCACGCGATCAAACAGCGGCAACGGCCGGCCCTGGAGCGCCTGCACCTCCCAGAGCGCGTGCTGCCGATCCAGCCCCATCGAACCGAAGGCGTCCGCCATCGCCAGCACCTTCAGGCATGTCGCCTGCACGTCACTCACGCGCCAGAGATCCACCACCTTCCTGAACGGCCCGCGCCGACGGACCGCGGTCGTGATCGCCCGCGCGTCGGCCTCGCGCAGGCCCTTCACCATCCGCAGCCCGAGGCGAATCACCCGCCCGCCGTCCTCCAGCGTGCAGTCCCAGTCGCTGAGATTCACATCCACCGGCCGCGTCTCGACGCCGTGATCCTTCGCATCGCGGATGATCTGCGCCGGGGCGTAGAACCCCATCGGCTGGCTGTTGATCAGCGCCGCCGCGAAGGCCGCCGGGTGATAACACTTGAGCCACGCCGAGGCATAGACCAATAGCGCGAAGCTCGCGGCGTGCGACTCGGGAAAGCCGTACTCGCTGAAGCCCTTGAGCCGCTCGAAACACTGCTCCGCGAACTTGCGCCCGTAGCCGCGATCGATCATGCCGTTGATGAAGCGCGTCATGTACCGCTCGATCGAATCCCGGCTCTTCCACGCCGTGATCGCCCGGCGAAGCATCTCGGCCTCGCCCGCCGTGAAGCCGGCCGCCACGATCGCCAGCGCCATCGCCTGCTCCTGGAAGAGCGGAATGCCCAGCGTCTTGCCGAGCACCGCCTTGACCTTTTCATCCGGGTAGATGACCGGCTCCTGCCCGTGGCGCCGCCGAAGGTACGGATGCACCATGTCGCCGACGATCGGCCCCGGGCGCACGATCGCCACCTCGATGACCAGGTCGTAGAACGTGCGCGGTTTGAGCCGCGGCAGCATCGACATCTGCGCCCGCGACTCGATCTGAAACACGCCGACCGTATCGGCGTCGCAGATGCGGTCGTACACGCGCGAATCCTCCGCCGGAATCGTGTGAAACTGAAGCGGAACCGGCGCCGCGCCCCGGGCGCGCCCGGCCGCCGATTCGTTCACCATGTCGATCGCCTTGCGAATGCACGTCAGCATTCCCAGCCCGAGGCAATCCACCTTCAGCATGCCCATCGCGTCGATGTCGTCCTTGTCCCACTCGATGATCGTGCGATTTTCCATCGCCGCGTTTTCGATCGGCACGAATTCGCACAGGGGCCCGCGCGTGATCACGAACCCGCCCACGTGCTGCGACAGATGCCGCGGAAAGCCCATGATCTCCCGCGACAGACGCACCAGTTGGCGCATCGTGCGATCCTCCGGATTGAACCCCAGCTCGCGAAGCTCCTCCGGACCCTCGTTGTCATCCTCAAACACGCTTCTCGCCCAGTGGCTGATCCGCTTCGCCAGCCGGTCCACCGCGTCCAGCGACAGACCCAGCGCCTTGCCGATGTCGCGCACCGCGCTGCGGCCGCGATAGCTGATCACCACGCCCGTCAGCCCCGCACGATGCCGGCCGTACTTCGCGTAGATGTACTGAATCACCTCCTCGCGCCGCTCGTGTTCGAAATCGATGTCGATGTCCGGCGGCTCGGCGCGCTCCCGGCTCACGAACCGTTCGAAAAGCACGTCGATCCGCGCCGGGTCCACGGCCGTCACGCCGAGGCAGAAGCACACGGCCGAATTGGCCGCCGCGCCGCGACCCTGGCAGAGAATCCCCAGCGAGCGGGCGTAGCGAACGAGATCGTGCACCGTGAGAAAGTAGGGCGCGTAGTTGAGTTCATCGATCAGCGAGAACTCGTGCTCGATCTCCTTTCGCACCTTCTCCGGCACGCCGCCGGGGTAACGCTCCTTCGCGCCCTCCCACGTCAGCTCACGCAGGTATCCCATCGGTGTCTGCCCGGGCGGCACGACCTCGTCGGCGTATTCATAGCGAAGCATGTCGAGCGAAAAGCCTTTCGCCCGCTCCGCGATTTCCACCGTCCGGGCCATCGCCTTCGGATACTTCGCGAAGAGCCGCGCCATCTCCTCCGGCGGCTTCAGATACCGCTCGCCATTGGGAAAAAGCCGAAACCCCGCATCCTGGATCGTGCACCCATGCCGGATGCATGTCACCACGTCCTGGAGCGCCCGCCGACCCGGCACGTGATAGTGAACGTCGTTCGTCGCGACCAGCGGAACCCGCGTCGATCGCGACAACGCCGCCATCGCCGCCAGACGGGCGTCGTCGTTCGCGCCGTAGAGCCGCGTCAGGCCGAGCGACAGGCGGTCGTCGTCGAACACCCGGCGAAGCTCGCGAAGCAGCGCGGCGACATCGGGCGTGACCTTCTCCCCCGGCATCACGACGGCCAGCAGCCCCTCGCTGTGCGCGACCAGGTCTTCCACAGAGAGAAAACACTGCCCCTTCGGCGCCCGCCGCTTGCCGAGCGTCAGCAGCGTGCAGAGCCGGCCGTAGGCGGCGCGATCGGCGGGATACACCAGGATCGAGCATCCCGCGGAAGAAAGCCGCGGCGAGGGCGGGTGAACGAGCTGGAGTTGATTCGAAGGCAACGCGCAAGACGCGGCGAGTTGCTCCGGTTCGGCGACCACCGCCGCCGGGTTCATACTGACTGCCGCGCGATCGTCGCATGTCACATCGCCGTCATCTTCGTCGCCCTGCTCCGGCGGCTTGCCGTTTGGCGCGGCATCCATGAACCGCAGCCGGCAGCCGACGACGAGTTGAACGCCCGCCTCCTTCGCGGCGACATGCGCCCGAACGACGCCCGCGAGCGAGTTCACATCGGTGATCGCGATCGCGCGATAGTTCAGATCGCCCGCCTGGAGCACCATCTCATCCGGATGGCTCGCCCCGGTGAGAAACGTGAAATTGCTCGTGACCGAAAGCTCGGCGTAGGGCGGCACGGTCGCCGACTTCGCCCGCGAGCCGCCGGCCTGGGAGCGACTGCTCCGCGTCCCTGGACTCTTGAAGGGCTTGCCGAACGCGCCGGTATCGCTGATGGGAAGCGCCTCGGCGGATGATGACCCGGCCCCGACTGGAGATTCAATGGCCGGCGGGGCGGCGGTCTCGCGGGAAGTGTCGGCGGCGGGCGGCGTCTCTGTGCGTCGCGCCACGGCCGCATCGCGCGCCGCGCCGTCGCCGCGCTTGAACGGGTGCTTCCTCGCCTTGGGTATGGGTGCATCGGGCATGGTACGTCGTGTTCACGAGACTTCAGTGGCTCCATGCCATGTGCCGCATTCCTCAAGATGCCGCTTCACGATAAACGCCATCTCCATGTCACCCTGCCCCTGCCGGGGCTGGGCTAAACGGAATGGGTTCACGAAAGCAGGCAATACACATGAAGGAGCATGAGGAGCAACGCGGCATGATCGTATGAACATCTTCCGCTCTTTTTTTCATTTTTCATTTTGAATTTTTCATCTCGCGCCCCACTTCTCAATTCTCCATTCTCAATTCTCCACTCCTAAACCCATTCCCCATGCACAAACCACCCGCCCGTCTCGTGCGCGCGAAACATCCACAGCCACCGGCCGCTCTCGTCGCGCACCTCGTAGTAATCCCGCGCCCCTGACGCCCCCTGCCACCACGGCGCCGCGATCCGCTCCGGCCCGCGGCACAGTGCCACCGTTCCGCTCGCCCCGCGCCACTGAAGCCAGATCGGCGGGCCCTCCGGCACGAGCGCAATCACCTCCGCCGGCTCCGGCTTCTCATACAGACACGACGGCCGATCCGCCGGACCGGCCGACGCCACCATCGCCGTCACCCCCGAACCGCCGGCGGCCGCCGCGCCGCCGGCGCCCGCGTTGCCAGCACTCGTGCCGCCTCTTTTCAACGTCCGCCGAATCGTGCTGCGCCGCCGTACGGCGCGTGCCTTTCGTGCGTCGCTCACCGGCGTCCGCACAAACGCCTTCTCCGGCAGATGCGACTCCACCGCCTCCACCCGGCTCACCGCCTCGCGCCCGAGCTGCTCGATCATCTGATCCAACAGCGCCCCGAGCAGCTCCGCCCCGCCCCCGTCGTCGTACAGCGACTCCCCCGACGGCGTCAGCATCCAGTCCGCGCCCAAACCCGGCTGCATCGGCCGGACCCGCTCCGCCGCCGTCGCGCGAAGATGCACCTCCTCCACGCCGTAGCCCAGGTGCAGCCGTTCGATCCGCGGCTGAATGATCCGCCACAGGTGCCGCTCGTCGCGCGTCGGATACGTCAGCGTCAGCGATGTTCGCACCGGCGCCACATCCACCCGGCGAAGCTCGATCTCCAGGCCGCGCACCCCGCAATCCCGCCGCTCGGCCTCCGCCAGGAGCGACGCCAATAGCTCGCTCACCGTCAACTCAATCACTTCGATCCGCTTCACCGGGCCGTCGAACTGTCTTGACGCCTCCAGCGGCCGCGCGGGCATGATCGGGCGGATCGTCTCCTCGGCATCGCCCAAAGCCTGATCGACGCGCCGCAGAAGCAGCGCTCCGAACCGCGTCGCCAGCTCCCCGCGCGGCAGCCGCAGCAGCTCGCCGACAAACCGCACGCCGACATCCGCCAGCGCGGCGATCATCGACGCCTCCAGCCGCAGGGCATGAACCGGCAGCGGCGCCAGCGCCGCGCGAATCGACGCCCGCGACTCAATGATCGCCAGACGCGAATCGCCGTACCGCGCGAGCGCCCAGGCGCAGCCGATCGTCGGCGCCGCCGCCAGCCGCGCCGGCAGGCCGATCCGATCCATCGCGGCCGCCGCCGCCCGGACATGCGCGGCGAGCCCGCCGAACAGCCGCTCGCAGCCGCTCACGTCCAGCAGGAGCCCGTCGGGCGCGTCGGCCGCGACCGCCGGCGCGAATCGAAGGGCCCACCGGGCGAGGCGCTGCAACGACAGCGCGTCCTCCTCGGCATCGAATTCCTCGATATGAACCCGCGCATCTTTCAGAACCGCGCGGGCATGGGCCAGCGTCATTCCGGCGCGCACGCCCTCGCGCGAGGCCTGCTCCGAGCAGCACGCCACCGCCTGCGCGCCGCGCTGCGTCGACACCAGCAGAATCGCCGCCGGATGCGAACCCGCGACGCCGTCGCCGGATGCCGGCGCCTCACCCGGCGGCCGCCCGGATCGACGCCGCAGCCGCCTCTCCGCCAGCCGCACGGGCCAGCGGGGCAGATAAATCGACAGCACCTTCTCCACGATGCCACTCCAGCGCCCACTCGGAGCGCACTTTCTCCAGCTGCAGACCCTTGTACCGAAGCAGCGCCACGCGCCACGACGGATTCATCCCCGACGCACCCGGCTCCGACGACTCCTCACCGCCGTCGAACAACATCGCCTCCGGCAGCGTCTCGCCCAAAGGCCGCGACACCCGCCAGCGGCTGTGTGCCGCCGACAGGACACCCAGCTCCCACGGCGGGCGGACCAGGAGAATCCACTTGTGTTCCCGCCGCGCCGCCAGGTGCAGCCGGCGCGTCGCCGCCATGTTGAACCCCCCGCCGTCCGCGATCACCACCGACGACGACGGCGATCGAACCGCCAGGTCCACCGCCCACAGCCGGTCAGCCGCGCTCTTCGGCGCGACGAACACCGAGCGATCCAGCAGCCGCATGTCACCCGGATCCCCGCGCACCAGGACGCGCGGATAAGGAAAACACGCCTGCCCGATCCACACCGCCCAGCGCGGTGACACCGACCGATCCATCGCCCGCCACGCCAGGTGCACCATGAGACACACCGGCGCCGTCCAACGCCCCCGCCGCGAGGACGCCGCCGAGCCCTCACAACCCTCTCCCGCGCCGAACCACTCGTGCAGCCCGCTGTCCACCAGCCCCCCGCCCAGCACCGCATCCACCGCCGACCAGCCCGTCGGCGTCAGCCGATCGACCGATTCGCGGCCGCACGCGTCGGCCGTCGACACCATCGAGGCATAGCGCTGTTCAATCGCTCGAATCTTGTCCAGCAGCATGGATACGCACCTTCGAACAGATCGGTGGACGGGCTCTCTATGTTAGTATAATGTTAGGTATGGTCGCGGGCAAACCTTTTCGGCCCGCGGCCCGAAAATGGCCGGACCTTGCGTCCGAAAACCCCTCGCGTACAGTCACGCCGCGGGACGGGAGTTGGCGTGCGCCCGCTCATCGACCGATCGCACGTCAGAGGAGCGCCCAGGCGTACACAAATGGAAGCACGAACCGCAAAAGTAATGCAGGCCGTCGCGGCCGCATTGAAGGCCGGGAAGCAGAATGACGCCGTACGGCTCCTCCTGGACGCCCTCCAGCATCACGTTCCCCCGACGATGGCGAATCTCAGCGCCTGGCTCGTTCAGCAGCTTGGAACGAGGCCGGCCGCGAAGATGCTCAAGGCACTGGCCCACTATCCCTGCTTCTACTGCAAAAACGGACTCGCCAAGTGCGACATGTGTCAGGGCAAGCCCCATCGCTCCTGCAACCACTGCCTCGACCTGAAACTCACCCGATGCGACTTCTGCGACGGCGCCGGCTGGGTCACCTACAACGTCGCGCCCATGTCGCTCTGGCTGCCCATGATCGTCGAACGCAGCGGCGTCGGAGCCGCACAGTTAAAGAAGCTCCTCGACAAGCCCCTGCCGGCCGCGAGCCCGAAGACCGCCGCCGCCACCCGGGCGAAAGTGGAAAAAGAACTCCTGCTGCTCAACCGCCTCGCCGGCATCTTCGAGAACGCCCAGAACGCCGCACAAAAACTTCGGCCGCGCGGTCCCAAAGAGAAGAGCCAGATCGCCGTCATCATCAAGCGATCGCGAAAGGCGTGGTCCCTGATCGAACCGCGCATGCGACAGACGCTCAAGCGGCTGGCCGAGGCGATGACGCACGAGGTCGCCGGGGCCGCGCCGGCCGATCAGAAGCGCCTGAAGGCGCGGATCGAAATCTGCAAGTCGATCGCCGACAGCGAGGACTTTGACCAGTCCTCGCTCTGGCATCCCTTCCTCTCGGACGCGGAATGAACGCGAATACTCTATGGCCCCAAACGCGCTGGCGGCGGGCCGTCGCACACGAGAGCCTCACCGGGCTCAGCGCATAGCCCCGACAACAAATGAAGACCTTGGAAAGGGAGTCTGCAAACGCGCACCGCGTCAGCGCAGCGATATCAATGTGTCCGGCGATCAGCGGATGAACAGGAAAACGCGCGGATCAGGATCCGGCGCCAACGCACGCAGCGTCAGAGAAGTGGGAGACATTCCAACCGGTGGCAACCCAGATCAGGGACCGATCTTGGTGACGCCGGTAATGCCATAGCGACTGACGACGTCGGCAAGCACGTTGCCCGGCTGAATCGTCGAGTTCTGCGGAAGCCACTTGTGGGGGTTCGACGCCTCGAGATCGCCCATGGTCTCAACGTGACCATCATAGAAACCGGCATTGAACTTGTAGGCATTGGCCGGGGCGCCATTGCCCGGCGTGCCGTTGGAGTGACGGAACGCGTACACCCGCGCGTCCACGGGGCCGGATCCGCCGTTGCCCGGCGCCATCGATCGATCCCAGGACTTGCTGCCGGCGCTCGGCCCGGCAAACGGCGCCGCATCAGCAAATGTGCCGCCCCACTGTCCGCCGGTCGACATGTCGTAGTCCGGCGGCGTGGAACCGTCGGAGTATCGAGCACCGTCCGCGACGATGATCTTGTTCGCGGGCGAACCGATCCGCGTCACCGACGGCTTCCATTCCAGGGGAAGCTTCACTTCGAAAATGTTGTTGTACCAGCTTAGTCCTGAACCGTCGCCGGGGAAGCCGACGGCCGCACCACTGTCGGCCCGGGCCCAGACCTGGTATCGCGAAATGTTGTAGCTGATCATCGGACCGACGCCGGCGTTCAAACCGGTAAAATGGTCGGCGAGAAACTTGTTGGACGGGCAAAGGAACAGGTTGTCGCCCCGAATGCGGTTAAACCGTTTCCGAAGCATGTCGATGTCACCGACGCTCGGAAGTTCGAATCCTGCATTCCACATTTCAGCGAGCGGTCCCAGGAAGTCATATCGCTGAACCGCCGGACCCCATGCCAGCGCCGAACCGGCCAGGTAGCCGCCCGATCCGCCGGGCGCTCCGGGAATCCAATCGTTGTTGTCAGTTGCATATTGAAGCATGCCGCTGGCAATCGAGCGGACGCCCGCCATGCACTTGACCTTCTGACCCACGCGCCGGGCGCTCGCCAGAGACGGCAACAAGATGGAGATCAAAAGGGCGATGATCGAGATCACCACGAGCAGTTCGATCAAGGTAAAAGCAACCGTTCGCTTCGAGCCGTTTCTCTTTGACATGAGTTCCTTAACCGCCTTGTCTTTCTACTCGCCTGAACCTCTCGTCATACTGACCGTCTGTTCGCCGCCATCAGCCGCGCTCGTCGGCGCCGGCATCATCCGAGCCGCCGGGAGAATCGTTGGCTGCGTCGATCTGCTCCTGTGTCGGGCGCGGATTGTGACCCACCACGCGGCGACCGCAATCCGGACAGAACGTATCCTCGGTGGACTCCGGATCGATTCGCTTCTTCAGGACGACGTAGGTGGGTTTATCCTTCAACACCCAGCGGCCATCATCGCCTTTCCCCCAGTAGCAGGCTTCGGCGCGATAGCCCGACATGCTTCCGGAAGGCGCCTTGATCGGCTCCATGTCCCCAATCTGAATAGTGTGACTAAACACGCGGCCCGTTTCAATGTCTATGTAGGCCCGATCCGCCGCGATGCTTGCGGGATCCGCACCGCCAATCTGGATGTACGCAATGATGATCGCGGCGACGAGCACTGCGATCGCAATGGTCAGCTTGATGATGGTCGATCGATTTCCGGATTCATCTTGTGTCAACGTGTCACTCCCAGACGGCGAAACGCAAATCGACCTCGGGGCGGCGCGAACTCAATTCGAGACACCAGATGGCATCCCGCTGAACGGCCGGAGCCTGTGGGGCCGCCGCGTCGGTCCTTGAAGGGACGTAATTATAGTGTCCCCTCGTTCGGAACGCGATTCAAGTCCGAATTCGCTTTAGGTAAAGGTTATATGAAGGTCCGCATTGACAGGGCGTTATGAGCCCGGCGTGAATGCCGGACTGCGGCCCCGATCCGATCCCGGGCTAGCGGGAAGCGCGATACTGGGAGACCTGCTTCAGCACCGGAGCAAGCGAGAAATTCCGGCCCGGACAGGCCGTCTTGTGAGTTATCCCGCCGTGGGTCTTGATCCGCGACTCCGGGATTCCGGTCTTCCGCGTCAGGTATGAGATGAGCTTGGCCAACGAGGCGAGTTGCCTCTGCGTCGGCCGGGAGGACTGAAAATCCCCGATCAGGCAGATGCCGATGCCGTGGTCGTTGTATTCATTTCCAGGGGTCTTGCAATGAGCCCCGTGCATCTGCTTTTTCCAGCGATTCCCGACGTAAATCTGGCCGTCACCGTAGGCCACGCCGTTACCAATCACAAAGTGATATCCCAGTTCGTCCCAGCCGCGGCCGCGAACATGCCAGTCGCGAATCTTCTCCGGCGTGTCCCGGTTATTGGCCGAGTGGTGGATCACCACGTATTTCCAGCGGTTGGAGATGCCGCCGGAGGGCATCCAGGCCGCCTCACCCGAGACGGGCGGCTGACTTGGTCTCTGCTGAACGACGGCCGGTGGTGGTTTGACAGGGAGCAGGCCGCCGGGGCGGCCGCCGACGTAAGGCGGGATCTGGCTGATCGTGGAATCCTGTGGGGCGCATCCAGTCGCGATGGCCAGGCTACCCAGCACCAAGGCGACGACCAAGCTTCTTGCGGGAAGGTAACGCACGACTTCGGCTCCTGCCTGCGTGTTCAAATCTTATCAGCGGGACACCGGACGGCGCCAAGCCTAACATCGGAACGAGACTCGCGACAAGTGAGGAGAAATCTCGGTCAATGACCGGTCTCCTGTCCGCACCTCGCATCCCTCGGCCGGAGCCGATGGAATATCAATCCTCGGAATACCGCGAGCGATCGATAACCGGTTCAATTCTCGGCGGCCCACGTCCTCAGATAACTTCGGCTATCCGCCTCTTGAGCCGCCTCGGAAAACACCTGAAGCGCGGCCCGAAAGTCGCCGCCGGTCCTCTGAAACACCGCCGAAAAATCTTCGAGCCCGCCCTGATATCGGACGCCGGACAGGATAATCGCATTGTCGAGCGGGATCGAGCCCAGGTATCGCCAACGGTCAGGATCGTGCAGACGCGGCTCAAATTCGACCCCATACCGTTCGAGTAGCGCGGCGAAAACCTCGTCCCGCTGCATGATGATCGATTCCCGTGTATCGCCTCGCTCGGCGGCCGCCACGTAGAATGCGTTCGTCTCCTCGTACAGGAGGCTGACGAATTCGTCGGTGACAACCTTGTCCTCGAATCGCATCGCCGCCGAACGCGACTCCACCGACGACGGACCGAACTTCCGGTCAAAAAAGACCTGGGCGGCGGCACGCCCGACGAAGGTCGCCATCGCCTCGTTAAACGACGTGTCCGACGGCTTGAAGATCGTATTGTGCGTCAGTTCGTGGAGAATCAACTCCGCCAGCTCAATCTCATCCAGCGAAAGATTCGACTGGCGCACGGGATCCGGAAGTATCCCGAGCGTCGAGAATCCATCGGCTCGGCCATAAAACACATCGAATCCCAGCTCACGCAGGTGGTCAGCCTCGGGGCGCCCCCTCTCCACGTCGAAGAAGCCCTTGTATTGAACCGTTCCGACGATCGGAAACGTCCACGAGTACGGTTCGAACCGATCCTTCGCGGACGCTGTCAGTACGTACGCGGCCGACGCCATTCCGTTCGGATCAAACACTGTGTAGGCGTCGGACTCCTTGAGGCCGATCTCATCGATGCCGAATCGGCGAACCTCCTTCACCAGGACGAGCCGGGCGCGCTCGGTCTCGGTGAGCGAAGGGTCGTTGATGGCATGGTCGATGGGCACGGTGCGGGCGATGACGGCGATCTGCCCGATCGCCAGATGGGAGAAATAGTCGATATCGCAGCCGGCGCAACAGACGGGCAGTACGACGAGCAGGCGGACGAGTCTCTTTAAAAGGGAGTCGACATTCATGGGTGAACGGTCATCCGTGGGTCGCGAGGCGATAGAGTGCCAATTGTACGCGATACCCAACAGCCGGACACCCGGCTTCATCCCACTTCGCCGAAGCGGGCGCACCCGCTCACGCCGTCGCGACCGGCCCGGCATCGCATCGACGGGCGATGATCACCGCACGCGTTCGGCCGTTTCGGGAACACGAAATCCGGCAGCACGCGGCCAGTTCCCGTGCGAAGTCCTGAAGCAGGTCATAGACGAGCGACCACTGTTCGCCGACGACGCGAACCCTGCCAAGATCAAACACGATGGCCCGGGGAAACGCGGCGTCGCAGCATCGCCTGAAAAGGGCGACGAATCCGGCGATTTCTTCCGGGCTCACCGTCGGACCCGCGGGACGGATCCAGCAGCAGCCCCTGGTCGAGATGGACAGTCTCCATCGCGCGAGAAGATAAGCGGTTTCGTGGAGCACCCCTTCCCGAAAGGTCTCGTGGAGCGTCTCCGCGCCTGAGCGCCATTCTGATTTCAACGCACGCCTCCAATTCGCGAGGGATATCGCGCCGGCCGACGGTCGACATGAAGGCGGTCGACAACGGAGACGCGGCGAGGCGAGCCCGAAATTGAGTGAACAGACCTTCCCTACACGATTCGTGCCGAAGATTGACTCGGAGAACCCGGGAACGGCGAAACCCGCGAAAATCGTTGAGCGTCCGCCGCAAACGCGGGGCCGCCTTGCCATGGAAGGGAAGTCGGCGCGAGGAAGTTATCCGACATTGGGAGATATCCCCCAACTCGAAATCACCCAGCGCATCGGATTGTGCCGATTGGGCGATGAGTCCGTAAAGCGCGCGATGGTTGCGATCAGGGCGCCGGCTGTTCCTGATTCGGGCCCACTGTTTCCGGCGGCGAGTCCGGCAGCGGCTCGATCTTCAGCTTGTCGCAAAGCCTGAGATAGGTTTCGCGCGGCATCTGTCCGCCGATCTGGTGGGTCACTTCCTCAATCCAAATATCGAACGCATTCTCGGGAAACTTCTGGCGATCGGAGAGCGCGTTGGTCTGGTAGCGATCAAAAAGCTGGCGGGCCCGGGCAATGTACTGCAGCGCCTGCTCATCCTCGTCGTATGCGTAGTTCTGAAGCCCGCGGTTGATCATCGCCATGATCCGGGCCGCGGTCACGCGATAGTCGCCGAGTTCCCGGTCGGGAATCATCTGCCGGGCCAGGAACTGGTTGAGCCCGTCGCGATACATCGGATCGTCGTAATGCTCGCTCAGGTACTTGAACAGTTCCTCGGCCTTGTCGTTCATCCCCGCCTCATGGTAGCGCAGAATGGATGATCGCATGAATCCCACGAAGCCCGTCCGGAAGTTCTCCGAAACCGGCTTGTCATCGTTCTCCAAGTCCTTGTACTTCTTGGAATCATTAATGAACGCTTCAAAGAGCGCCGGAATGACGCGAAGATCGGGCTCAAGCAGCGGCGGCTCTCCGATCGCGGCATTGCGGCTCATCGCCAGGCGGCCGCGGTGGAACATCTTCTGTAAACAGTAGAACTCGATTCGATTCGTGTTCAACTTGTGAATGTCCAGCGCCTCGCGCTTGTCGCTGCCCATTTCCATGCCCAGGTTCGCCCAGTAGAGCGCCTGGGTTTCCGCCAGACGGAAATCGAACGTCACGCCGAAGGCGTCCTGCATTTCGACGATGCGCGCCGGATCCATTTTCTGCTCGTTGCGCAGCCGCCACGATCGCCAGAACAGTTCCATCTTCCGCTTCGCGGATTCGTGCTTCGGATCGTTCAGCACCTTGAGAAACGCCTGACGCCGGTCGATCTGCTGATGCTCCGGCGTGTCCGGCATTTCCAGCATATCCTCGCGAACCGCCTTGAGCACGCCGAGAAACACCTTGTTCCGCGTGCAGTCGAAGCCGAAGCGCGCCATTTCCTCCGCGAACACGCGGACCTCTTCTTCGGCTACCAGATCGGTGTATCGCTTCGGCGCATCGGCGAGCGACTTGAAGTCGTAGTCGCGATAGAAATCACCTCGCACGCGGCCGGGGCGAACGAACCCGGGCGGTGGAACGCCGAGCACATCCTCCATCTGCTTGGCGAGCTCGTTCTTGTAGTAGAAGTGCCAGTCGTCCATGAAGTCGCCGACCTTGTGGAAGAGGATCCACGCCAGCTCCTTGTACAACTGGGCATTGTTCGGATTCAGGGGAATGCCCTGGTCGCGAATCAGCTCGTAGCCGTTGCGAACCCAGCGCCACCGCTCCTCCGGCGACTGGAGCGTCACCGAAATGTTGTAGGCCATGTTCCATGCCTGGAAGGCCCACACCGCGGCGAACTTCGGCTGCAACTCGCAGATGCGCTGCGAGAGCTGAAGCGCGTCGAAGAACCGCCCTTCCTCCTTGAGCTTGGTCGCCCGCAGCCAGTAGTAGTCCACCAGCGGCGCCCGGCCGACCGCCAGCAGCGGCGTCGCCAGCATTGAACCGGCCAGTTCGCCCGGCAGCGGCGGCAGCGTGAGGTGATACTCCTTGCGCTGGGCGTTCAGCGGCGGCAGCCGCGTCGACGCGCCGTACCACGTCGCCACCGCGAGGATGAACAGCAGCCATTTTCTGGTTGAAGGACGCATGGACAACCTGTACCCGTCGGCGATCGCGGAACAACTCGCACGGCCGCCCAATCATTGAATCGTAGCGCCCCCGGCCGACATGGCAGCCGCGAACGACGACGGCCTGTCTAAACGATGACGGCCGCCAACTCCCGCCGTCGAAGAACCAGCACGGCGATAAACAGCGCGGCGCCCGTCTTGAGCAGCAGGAACCGCCACGCATTGCTCCAAAGTCGATCCCAGCCGATCGCCCGGCCTTCCATCAACTGGTCGGTCACCGCGATGTCGCCGATGCTGAGCGCCCAGTCGATCGACTCGATCACCGCCTTTCGAATCTGCACCTCCACGCCCGGATCCTCCGGCATGTAGTCTTCCGTGATCGCCATCGATTCGAAAATGAAACCCATCGAGCTTGTGATCATGAACAGGCAGAGCACGAGCAGCGCGCCGACCGGAAAACTCAGGAAGGTCGATGCGCATACGCCGAAGGCCGTCAGGCACGCCAGCGGAATGAGAACCGCCAGGCACGCCTCAAACAGATTCATCTCAAAGGAGCCGACGCGATAGAGCACTTCCAGCGCGTCCTTCGCCAGATCGAACACGACGTCGACACGACGGGGGTCGAGATTGGCGAACCGCAGCTTGATCGTGCCGTTCGGATCGACGGCGTCCATTGGAAACTCGAATTCCTTCGTCGTTCTCGCGGGCACGGCGCCGAGGTATTCGTAATAGTTCGCCGTCTTCGGGTCTCCGATGCCCCAGAGACTCAGAAGGGTGTCCTCCTCGAGTTTCGCACCGGTCTCCGGATCTGAAAAATCATTGAGGCCCTGCGGAATGTGCATCTTGAACCGCACGCTCATGATGTAGTCCTTGCCTTTTTGCGGAGGCGGTCCTTCGAAAACCCACATGCGGGAATCCTGATAGACAACCGTGCAAAACTGGCCGAAGAACTGCTTGTTGAGCTGATCCCTGATCTCCCGCTCGGACTGGGTGATGGGCAGCTCACCGTCCGCCTTCATCTGATTGAATCGCGCCTCGACGCGGCGGGCGATTTCCTCCTCGGGAATCGGCGGCTGTATCGCCGTTCGCGCAACGAGCACCTGTCGGCGCAATTCATCAAATCGCCGCAGGTCCGCGCGGGTCGCCTCCGGCATCTTCAACAGGCTCTCGGCGAGTTGCTGGATCGTGAACCCGGTCGCCTTCGACATCGCTTCCAGGATCGGGCTCTCCATGCCCTCCTTGCCGACGCCGCGAACATCATCCAGAGCCGCCACCGCATTGGCCGCCTGCTCCGGCGAGTATCCCGCATAGGTGACGAACTCGGACTGAACCCGCGACTTGAACTGCGAGACCAGTCCGCGCGTGCCGGCGAAGGTCGTGACGCCGACATACGCCACCATCACCACGTTCAGCGTCATAACGCCGAAAAACTTGCCCATCACGATCTGCCAGCGCGGCACCGGCTTCGACACGATGCCGAAAATCTGCCGGCCGGCGATCTCATTCGAAAGCGAACGGCATGAAAAAAGAACCGAGAGCAGCGAGAGAATGAAGCTCGAAAAGCCGACCGAGTAGGTCATGAACATCTGCACCCGGCCCTTGATCGTTCCATCGCCGTCGGCCGTCAGCCAGAAAATCGGCACTGACGCCACGACCATGATCACGAAACCGGATGCGATCTTGGTGCGAAGCCCCTCGGTGAGCGTCGTTCTCGCGATCGCCGTGATGATCTGCCGCGCGCCCGCAACCTCCCAGCCGCCGAGTTCACCCGCGCCGCGGCTGAACGCCTTGCGGATCGCGTAGACGACCGCGACGAGTCCGATGAGGGCCCCAAGGCCGATTAGTATCAGTGCGAAATCTTCTAAGCTCACGGTGAATCCGTGCCCGACTTGTCGAGCCTTACGACGCCCCGCCGTCTGAATCGCTCTTCATCAGTCGATCCAGCACGGCCTTGTCCGGCTTCTTGGTTGGAAGCGGCGTTTCAACTGGCCCGCCGGCCTTCTTCTTTTCGTCGACCGGCTCGCTGGCGCCGGCCTCCAGGCGACTGAGCACATCCTTGCGCGGCGCGGGCTGAACGCTCACGGGCGCCGGCGCTCCGGCCTTCGGCGTTGCCGGCGCATCCTTCGTACCGCGGCCCGCTTCGACCAGCGACGCAACCAGCGACTCGCCGGTCTTTCGACCCGTGCCGCCGAGAAACTCCGAGACGCCGACGGCGGTCTCTGCACCGCTCGTCTCAAGCTGATCGCGCTGGGCCTGGCCGACGACGCGGAGAAAAAGGTCTTCGAGCTTGTCCGTCGGATGTTCGACCGACATGATCTCGCCGCCGGCCTGGCCGATGAGTTCGCGAACGCGCGTCAGGGCGTTGTCGTCCAGCCGCCGCGTGACGAACTGGGTTTCGTCCTTGTGCATGAGCAGTTGCTCGACGGTGCCGGCCGCCTGCACCTTGCCGCCGTACATGATGGCGACGCGGTCACAGACATCCTCGACATCCGCGAGCAGGTGGCTGCACAGCAGAACGGTCTTGCCGCGATCGCCAAGGATGCGAATGACGTCCTTGATCTGTCGCGTACCGATCGGATCGAGGCCCGTGGTCGGTTCATCGAGAATCAAGAAGTCCGGATCGTTGACCAGCGCCTGGGCCAGACCGATCCGGCGGGCCATGCCCTTCGAATAGGTTCCCACGGGCCGGTTCGCCGCGCGCTTCAGGCCGATCATGTCGATCAGCGCCTCGGTGCGCTTCTTTCGTTCGTGTCGATCAAGCTTGAAAAGGCGGCCGTAGTAGTCGAGCGTTTCCCGGGCGTTCAGAAACCGGTAGAGATACGACTCTTCCGGCATGAAGCCGATGCGCGACTTGATCGCCGTATCGGTCGGAGATTTTCCGAAGACCCGCGCCGAACCCGAGGTCGGATAGAGCAGGCCGAGCAGCATCTTGATGGTGGTGGACTTGCCGGAGCCGTTGGGGCCGAGCAGGCCGAAGATTTCGCCGGGGTTGATATCGAGCTCGAGGTTGTCGACGGCGCGAACCCGCGCCCGCCCCCAGAAATCCTGGAAGACCTTCGTCAGCGCGATGCATTCGACAACCTTCATAACACCCTCATCCCGCCTGCTGATCCGCTCGCTTACTGAATACCCGGACTCATCGACTGCTGCTCACGCCGCGAGCGGCCGAACTTTTTCGAATCGCGCTCCCTCTTCTTCTGCTCTTCCGACTTGGGCAGCGACGTGGAACGCGGAATCTGCAGGCGGTGCTGCACCGTATCGCGCGGAATGTAAACCTTGACCACGCCCGGCATCGTCAGCGCCCGTGATCGAAGCTCGTCGAGCAGGCGCGAGATGAAGATTTCCTTGTTGTTCAGATACTCCGGCAGAATCGACGAATAGCGGTTGAAATCGCCCACCGCCTCGTTGACCACGTAGTCACGATCGATCTCCGCGTTCTTGATGATCGATCGAATCTCGCCGGATGACGTCTTCAGGAGCGATTCGGTCTTCTCCCGCAGCATCGCCAGCTCGGTTTCCATCGCCGGAGTCTCGCCCGACGAGCCGCCGGACTGCGCGGCCGAAAGCTTGAGCGTCAGCTCGAATTCGGACTGGATCGCATCAGCCAGCGTGGAGTAGCCGGGGCCCGCGGTGTTCACCAGAAGCGACTCCGCCTCCGATTTCGCCTTGGTGATGCTGACGAGCTTGTTCGTCTGCGCCGCA
Source organism: uncultured Planctomycetaceae bacterium (assembly GCA_938008425.1). Taxonomy (GTDB): domain Bacteria; phylum Planctomycetota; class Phycisphaerae; order UBA1845; family UTPLA1; genus JADJRI01. The sequence continues at coordinate 18,500 of CALLKH010000653.1, forward strand.
AAGACCTGGTCGAAGACTTCCTGCGTCTGCCGCGGCGGCATGATCGCCTCAAGCGAGCCCGTCTTTGATTTCGTCGCGATGACGCCCGAACCGGCATCGACGCTCAGACCCAGCGACGCGCCGGCCGTTGCAAGATGCTTGAGCCGGCGATTGAGTGCCGCTGCCACGGCCCGCAGAAAATCCTCCTGGCGATTGCCGCGAATGTCGAGCGCGCCGTAACGGGCGGCCGTATCGATGACGGCGTCGCGCGCCAGGCATCGAAGCAGCTCATACTCGGGAAAGTGCATGTAAGCGGGCGAAGTCGGCCCCGCCTTGTGCGACGCCCTGGGGAGCACATTGGTGACGTAGTCCACCACGTTGTCGACCTTGTACTTGATCACCAGCTTGGCGTGCAGAATGTTCACGTCGCCGGTGACGAGATAGTCGTCGCGCTCGGGCGAGAGATTCTGAAACTTCTGCTGAATGTTGCCGGTCGCCTCCTCCTCGGGGGTGAGCTGGAGCATGAACTCCACCGGGAATTCCCGCTCGGAGACATAGACCGTCTGCCACGAGTCGATCGGGAACGGCAGCGACCAGTGCCAGCCGGGCAGCTTCTCGGCATCGGCCGTTCCGGCGCCGACGATCTGGCCGAAGCGCAGCACGACGCCCTTCTCATCGGACTTCACGCTGAACCAGCCGCTGAGGAAATACAGCACGACCAGAACGAACATCACGACCTTCAGAACGCGGAAGCTCTTTCGAAGAGCGCCCGACAATTCCGCGTGCGCCGGATCAAACTCGTCCGGCGGCGCGATGGCGTGCGGATCGTCCAGGTGAACATGCCTTGGATCATGCGGGGCGGTCGACATCAGGCGCTACTCCTTCGAACCGCTGCTGAGGGCCGCCTTCTGGTCGTCGGTCGCTCCGACGCTGCCGGAGGCTCCGGACTTGACCGTGATGCTGTTCATCGTCTCGAGGATGTCGAACGGCACGAACTTGTCGGCGTCGAGCACGAGCGTGATCTGGCCGGCCTCGAAAATCTGCTCGACGGTCTCAAGCTTCTTGAGGAACGCGCTGAGGTCGGGGTTTTCCGCGAAGATGCGATAGTACTTCGCCGCCTCGGCATCGCCCTGGCCGCGAATCGTCTTGGCGTAGGACTGGGCCCGGGCGATGATCTTCTTGGAGATCTCCTCGGCGGTGACGCGGATTTCCGTCGCCTTCGCCTCGCCCTCGGCCGTGAGCTTCTTGATCTCGGTCTGCCGGTCTTCCTTCATCCGGGCGAAGACATCCTTCGTCACCGATTCCGGCAGGCCGAGCCGCTTGATGCCGACGCTGACGACTTCCATGCCGTAGCGCTGCTTCGCCGCGTCCTTGATGCCGTCGAGGAACTTCGTCTCGATTTCGTCGAGCTTCATCACGTTCGGATCGGTGTTCACCAGTGCGCTGAGCGGATGCATGCGAAGCACCAGCTGAACCTGGTTGTCGAGCAGGTCCTTGATCTTGTCCGCCGCGCGGTCCTCGCGACCGACGGCCGTCAGGAATTTTGCACCGTCGGCGATGCGCCACGTCGCGTAGGCGGTGAGGATGACCGTCTTCTGGTCCTCGGTAGCCGCCTGCCGAAACTCCGTCTCAAACGCCCGCAGCCGCTTGTCGAATCGATTGACCTTTTCGATCGGCCAAGGCCACTTGAAGTGAAGCCCCGGTTCCTTCGGCTGCTCCGACACGATCTTGTCGAACTTTGTCACGACGACCGTTTCGGTGAACCGGACCTGGTACGCACACATCATGCAGACGATGACCACGATGATCACCGCCGCCACCAATATCGTTGGAAGATTTCTTCCCATGATTCCGTCGTTCCTCAGCGCGGCGCCGCTATCGCGAACGCCGGCTCAATTCACTACTTGCCCTTTTGTTCGGCGGCGCGAAGCTCCGCGCCGAGAATGTCCACCGCCTCAGGCGGCTTGAGATCGTATTCGCACAGTATCTTCGAGGGATCGTCGATGGCGATGACGTACTTCCGCACATCATGCAGCGCCGAGGCCATCGTTCGCAGATACACCCGCAGCAGGTAAACCGAAGGCGCGGCATTGTAGGCCCGCAACTGCATGGCGTACTGCTCGGATGCGGACATTTCAGCGAAGAGACGACCGTAGGCGTCCTGCTCCGCGCTCGAGGCAATCGCCCGCGCCGCGCCGCCGGCGACCGTTCGCAGAAGCTCCTCGACTTCCGCCGTCCGCGCCGCGCGCTCTTCCGGCGGCGCCTCGGCCGCAGCCGCCTCCGCTTCAATCGCCTTGTACAGTCGCTCCCAGTCCAGGCCACCCGCGAGGATTCGCTCCGAGGCCGCGTCGCCCGTGGCCGAGAGGATCTTTGCATCCTTCGTCTCGATCGCGCTCACCACATCTTCGTAGGACTGCGCGACGTTCTCATCCGGCGGTGGATGGATTCCGCCGAGTCCGACATAGACGATCTCGACACCGAGTCCGCCGCCGTCGTAGCCGGCCGCATCGCAGGCCTTCTGCAATCGGTCCTTGAGAATCTCGGCGGCGCGAATACCGCCGGAGGCGAGCAGGTCGTCGATGTCGGCCGAGGCGGCGTAGCGCGTCAGTTCGCGATAAGCGAGCGACTCGATGATCCCCTCCACATCGGCGGACTGCGCATCGAATTGAAGCACGTCGGCGTCGGAGTTGTGCTTCACGCGCCACTGCACCGGCATCGAGAGACTCAAGAGGTTCACCGGCACCTTGGTGTCTTCGGACGTGGACTTGTCGGCGACGAGCAGCTTGTACTCATTCACGCGGTGCTTCTTCGTCCACAACACCGGGGCCCGGTCTTCCATCACCTTCGGTTGTTTCGCCTCGGAATCCTCGTCGGAATGGGCGTAACCGAGTTCCATTCGCTGAATTCGACCGACCGGAATGATGCGAGCCTGATCGATCGGCCACGGCCAGGTCAGATGAAGCCCCGGCTTGGCGGTCTCGTCTTGAACCGCACCGTAGTGGGTGATGACCGCCTGGTGTCCCGGCGGCACCACGAGAAAGCAGGTCAGCACCATGATGGCGGCCGCCTGCGCCATGAGCAGATATGGAATCTGCCGGCGAAGCAGGTTGTAGAACCAGGTTTCGCTGACCTTGAATCCGAACTGGTAGTCGAGGGCCTTGGCGACGCTCTGGAGAATGCCGCCCGGCTC
>CALLKH010000654.1 GCA_938008425.1 uncultured Planctomycetaceae bacterium
GGTCGGCGGTTTCGGCATGGCAAAAGCTGCGCGAATGACGGCCGGTGATGGGCGAAGTGCGGTTGGGATCGGCCGGGTGAGGCGGAATCGCGGTGCATTCCTGCCCTTCAGCCGCGCGCACTGCCGATAAACCGAACAGGTTGGGTCGGTTTTCGCGCCGGCCGGTCTTTGACTTTCACGAATGCGGGACTCGTTTCGCCGCGAGGCTCGAAGCTGCGCGAGGAGCGTACATCATGGTTCTTGTTCGAGTGATGAGTTTGGCGTTGGTTGCGGCGTGCCTGGTCATGACGACGGGTTGCCAGCAGGGCGAGACGGTGTCAATGAACTCTCCGCAGACGGAGGACTCACCGCCGCAGCCCGGTATCGCGGAATACTTCGCCTACCACAACGATCAGGGAATGATCTCCGACATGTCGATTGCGGATGTTCATTTCATTCCGCATCAGGCGAGCCTCTCGGGCATCGGCGAGGCGCGGCTGGAACGCTATGCCGAGCTCCTGGCAACGACGGGTGGAACCCTCAACTACGACACGCGCCTCCAGGATAACACCCTCATCGAGGCGCGGCTGGCCATCGCGCGCGAGTTTCTCGCCCACGCGGTGCCCGGGAAGAATCAGATCAGCGTCGTGCTGGGGATGCCCGGCGGTCGCGGCATGCTCGCGACGGAATCCATGGGTGGGCTGGGCGTCGCCCGCCAGCCCGAGCCGCGCGGCACGGCCTACAGGCTGAACGAGACCGGCGGCGGCGGTGGTGGCAACTAAGCATTGAATCCCAATCAGCGCGTTCGGCCGATCACCGAAGTCCGTTCGAAATTGCTCACGCCTCATGAAAGGGCGCGTCCTGTGAAACACATCGTACGAGGCCTGTTGGCATCCGTGATGGTTCTGTCGGGAACAGGTTGTCTAAAGAACGACGGCGAGCGGGTGAAATCCGCCTCGTGGGAGAATTCAAAGGCGCCGAGCGACGGCAAGCCCATCAGCACGGCGCCGTCTCCCCGCATCGCACCCGCAACGCACCTGGCTTCCGGCCGCATGCTCGAGCAGCAGAACGATCTCGCCGGCGCGATCCGACAGTATGAGAAGGCGCTGGCCGCCTCCCCCGATCTGATCGAAGCGCACAATCGGATGGGGATTTCCTTTCAAAAACTCGAGCGGTACATGGACGCCGAGGAGGCCTTCAAGCGGGGCATTCGCATCGCGCCGGATTCGGCGATGCTGCACAACAATCTCGGATATTGCCTGCTGGTTCAGAACAAGTATCAGCCTGCGGAGCGGGAGTTTCGCGATGCGCTGGTGATTTCGCCGACTTTTGAGCGGGCGCGCATGAACCTCGGCATCGTTTTGGCGAAGACCGATCGAATCAAGGAGAGCGTCGAGGCGTTCAATCTGGTCGTACCGGCCGAAGTTTCGTATTACAACGTGGCGGTGCTCTGCGTCGAACAGCAGAAGTACCAGGCCGCCGCGGATGCGCTCAATCGCTGCCTGAAGATCAATCCCGACTATCTGCCCGCCCGGAAAGAGTTGAATGCGATCCTGGCTCTGGCTGATGAGGCGCGGGGGCCGGACAGGATCCACGTTCGAATGGCGGGCGATCCGGACGCAGAGTCTATTGACGTCGAACCGTAGAAATCTTCGATCGAACAATTCGACAGTGGACTCCGCCCCGAGGACGGGGCGGCTCTGACTATCGCGTACGGGTGTGCGCGCTGTCAGTTGCCTTCGACGCCTTGTACGCACGGACGTGCATGGTCTGGCTTGAAGGCATTGACCTGTACCCATTGACTTCATTGCGTAATGACGCGCCGGGCCGATTCGTTATCAGGTCCTTCCCGGCATTGCGCTTCGTGTCACGAAATGAATCGACTTGTTTCGCCTTCATCACGCCGGGCCTCCTTTGCCGATAAAAGAATCTCGCCGGTAAAAACCAGTCAAGTTCGACCATCGCTTTCTACGGCGTGTGTCTGCACGCTTGCGCGCCGAAACTGAGCCGCGGGGTCTCGAACGACCTGAAAGTCAGTCATTGCGATATGAGCGATCGCGGAATCATTCTCGTCAACAACGTGGGTCGATGTTGCGGTTGGGTCTGGCGTTTCGCGGGCGGTCCTTTCGTCCGGCTCATTGCGATGCGGGCGGCCAGCGCGATCCATGCGCGCGTCTCGATCTCGTATGAACGAATCGCGTGCTGCGTCTTTGTTGCGGTTGTGCTGGCCTGCGCAAGCCAGGCGATCTCTCCGGCTGCAAATCATGATTCGGCATTCGATGACGAAGATCCACTGCCGGTTGTCACCGTTCTTCCGCGCGATCGCGTGAAAGACTATGTGTGGCTCTCGAAGTCCGAGCGAAACGACTTTGTTCCGCTCGTCGATTATCTTGCGGCGCCGCAGGGGTACACCCGCATTTCGCTGCCGCAGGGCGGATTCGCCGACTGGCTTCGCCATCTGCCGATCGCGCCGGTCGGTACGCCGGTCACAGGCTCAAATCGCAAGACGATCCTGGCGGGTGATTCGGCGCTTCTGGCAGCGGTGATCGCACTTCAGCCGCGATCCGGCCGGGCGCTGTCCGGCGTCAACATGCTGATCCGGCTTCGTGCCGAACACGCATGGGCCGTCGGCGACAAGGAGGCCGCCGCATTTCACTTCACCAGCGGCCATTTCATGCCCTGGTCGGCGTGGGCCGAGGGCGTTCGGCCGACCGTCGTCGGGCGGGATGTGAAGTTCAAGAAGTCCGCCGAGACCGATGATTCCCGATCCAACTTTTGCGCGTACCTGGAGACCGTATTCAACTACACGTCGGCGCTGAGCATTCTTGATGACACCCGGCCGCCGAATGAGATTACGGTCGCTGCGGGTGACATCTTTCTGCCGCGCGAAAAGAACGCAGCGCCTCTGATGGTGCTTGACGCGGTGACCGACGGAGCAGGAGATGTTCGTGTGCTGCTCGGGCGGGCGGGCATTCCCGCGCAGACCTTTCATGTCATCCGTGGCTCTGACGGCTTACCATGGTTTGACATCAGTCAGTCAAGAGCGATTGAGTTTGACGGTCTCCACTATGAAGCGGAGCGCATCCGTCGCTGGGTTCGATAGCGCACGCGGCCTTAGAGTTCCACGGGTTTTGCGTCCAGCCAGTTCGGCCCCATTGCCACATCCACTTTGACGGGCACATCCAGCTTGATTGCATTTGACATTTCGCGGGCGATCATGGCCGCCTCTTCCATCGCCCGATCGCGCGGCGTCTCGAAGACCAGTTCGTCATGTACCTGAATCAGCATCCGCGACGGGTGATTCTCCTCGCGAATGCGCCGGTCGAGGTTCACCATCGCCCGCTTGATCATGTCGGCCGCGGTCCCCTGCACGACGGTGTTGACCGCCAGCCGTTCCGCCGCGTTTCTCGCGGTCTGGTTGCGCGAGTCGATGTCGGGGATCGGCCGCCGCCGGCCGAGCATCGTCTTGACGTAGCCATATTTCTTGGCGTGTTCGACGCAGCTTTCGAGAAAGCCGCGAATGCGCGGATAGCGCGCGAAGTAGGTCTCGATGAACTGCTTCGCGTCGCCGAGTGACATGCCGGTCTGGCGTGACAAGCCGAACGCGGACTGGCCGTAGACGATGCCGAAGTTGACGGTCTTGGCGCGGGATCGCTGTTCCTTGGTGACCTGTTCGAGCGGGATGTCGTTGATCTGGGCAGCCACGAAGGCGTGAATGTCGTGATCGTTCATGAACGCGTCGCGCAGGTTTTCATCGCCGCAGAAGTGAGCCAGTACGCGCAGTTCGATCTGCGAGTAGTCCGCCTTGATGAGCACGTGGTCGGGGCTGCCCGGGATGAACGCGCGGCGAATCTGCGCGCCGGCCTCGGTGCGAATCGGGATATTCTGGAGGTTTGGGTCGCTGCACGACAGGCGGCCGGTGACGGCGCCGGTCTGGTGGAAGCTTGGGTGGATGCGGCCTGTGCGCTTACTGACCATGTTGGGAAGCGAATCGATGTAGGTGCCCTTGAGCTTGGTGAGTTCGCGATTCTCGAGCAGGTGCGCGAGAATGGGATGGTCGGTCTCCGCCGCGAGCGTTTCGAGCACTTCGGCGTCGGTCGAACGGGTGGTGCGGGTGCGCTTCACGACGCGCAGACCCAGGTCGTCGAAGAGCACCTCGGCGAGCTGCTTGGTTGAATTGATGTTGAACGGCCGTCCGGCTGCCTGGTGGATCTTCGTTTCGAGATCGCGCAGCCGCACTTCCATGTCGGCGCTCATCTTATTCAGCAGACCGGAATCGATCGCCACGCCGTTGGACTCCATCCGGGCGAGCACGCCGACGAGCGGCATTTCGAGCGATCGGAAGAGCGAGTGGATTTCGGGATCAGTGAGCTGCCGTTCGAGCGTCACCTTGAGCCGCCAGGCGATGTCGGCGTCTTCGCAGGCGTACTGACAGGTTCGCTCGGTGGCCACGCGTTCGAAGGTGATCTGGTCCTTTCCCTTGCCGATGAGCTCCTGCGTGGCGATTTTCTTGTATTGAAGCAGATCGAGGGCGAGGCCGTCGATGCCGTGCGAGCGGCGGAGCGGATTGAGTACGAAACTGGCGATCATCGTGTCGAAATCGACGCCGTTCACTTCCATGCCGATGGCCGCGAGTACGCTGATGTCGTACTTGAGATTCTGGCCGCATTTGCGGATGCCGGGGTCGGCGAAGATCGGCCCGAGGTGGTTTCGGACGGCGTCTTCGCTCACCGTCTCACCGACGCCGCGTACTGCGATGTACCAGGCTGCGCCGGATTCCCAGGCGATGCTGATTCCGCAGAGATCGGCGTCGACAGGGACAAGGCTGGTCGTTTCGGTGTCGAAAGCGAAGCAGGACTCCTTTGCCAGGTTCGCCGCGAACCGGGCGAGCGACTCTTCGTTGTCGATCAGGCGGTATTCGGGATTGTTTGCGGCGATCGAATCGAACAGTCCGCCGGACGAATCGAACAGTGTGGGCTCGTCGCCGGAATGATCGCCGGCCGCAAGAGATTCTTCGCTCGAATCGTCGCCGTCGGTTTCGCCGGCCTCGTCGGAATCCTGGCCGCCGAACAATCCGCCGCTGTCGTCGGCCTTCTTCCTGGACTTGGGTTTCGAAGACGGTGCGGCCGCCGCGCGGGCGGGGGCGCTGGTTCGGGTTGCTCCCGCGGCGGAACCGGCAGCGCCGCCGATGCGCTCGAGCAGTCGGCTCAGGCCGAGTTCGGAGAGAATCGGCACGGCGCCCATGGGATTGAACCGGGAGATGTCGGCATGGTTCAAATCGAAGTCGACCGGCACATCGTCGCGAAGGGTGACGAGTTGGCGAACCATGTCCATCCGGTCGCGAAAGCCGAGCATGTTCTCCTTGAGCTTGGGTGTCAATTTCTCGGCATTCTCAATGATGGCGGCCACGGTGCCGTATTCCGATAGAAGCTGCGCCGCCTTCTTCGGCCCGACGCCGGGAACGCCCTTGATGTTGTCGGTGCTGTCGCCGATGAGCATCTGGGCCTCGACCGCCTTCGAGGGCGGGTAGCCCTTGGCCTCGGTCATGGAGGCGACATCAATGACCATGTCCTTTCCCGGGTCGTACATCCGAACGTGGTCGGTCAGGACCTGATCGAGATCCTTGTCGCGGCTGACGAGGTAGACGTCGAGGTCATCGCCGGCCAGTCGCCGTGCGAGGGTGGCCATGATGTCGTCGGCCTCGAATCCTTCGATCCGCAGAATGGGAATACCCATGGCCTCGACGATGGTGACGATGCGGTCGATCTGCGGCCCGAGGTCTTCGGGCGACTTGTCGCGATTCGCCTTGTACTCGGGATCGATGTCGACCCGGAAGACGGTGCGGTCGCTGACGTCCATCGTCATGGCGAGGTAGTCTGGTTTTCGGTCCCTGAGCAGATTCAGGATCATCTGGGTGAAAACATGTACCGCACGGGTGGGCTCGCCGGTGGGGGATGAAAGATTCCCAAAGGGCGCGTAATAGGCCCGGTAGATCTGGGCATGTCCATCGATGAGGTAGAGTGATTTCGCGGCCATATGTCGAGTTTCCAGCGGGTTTTGTGAGAGGAGCGAAGCCTAACGCGGGAGGCGTCGTCCGGACAGTCCGAAGTTGCACCGCCGAGTTGGGCCGTCGGACGATGCGATGTTTATATGCGGACGATAAATCTTGATTTGGGCCGGTTTTGCGAATGGTCGGGAACGTTGACATTTCATCTTGATTTGCAGATACTTAAATAGAACACCGGCCCTCCGATTCGCGATCCGCCCGCCTTGGATCGCACTCGCCTGGTTCAACAACCACGCTCCGGAATTCGGGGACAGCAGTTAAGGAACATTCGGGGGCCCACCGAAGACCAACAGCCGGTCCGCCGGCACAACGACTTTCAACTAGGGGAAATCTCATGGCAGGAGTGGCACCGCAACGGGGTGGTTCTAATGCGACCATGATTGGAATGGTCGTATCAATCGCCGTCGCCGCGATTCTCGGTGGCGTACTGATCTGGCTGGTGACGATGCAGGAAGAGCTTCGCACCAATGCCGAGGCCGCCGAAAAGGCGCGCCTGCGGATCGCAAGTTCTGCGGATGAACCCGAAGCCAAGAAGGTGTTTCCGGCGGTTTCCTCGGGCCAGAACAAGTCGCTGGTCAGTGAGATCCTCAAGTCCAGTCGCGGGCTGATCGGTCGGATGACCGGCGACCAGACGGATTCGGCTCAGACCGCGCTTGGTAAGCTCGATGCGGCGATCACCAAGATTACCTCGGACAGCAAGGATGAGAACGCCACGCGGCTGAAGAGCGCCAACGGCGCCGTGGCGATCATCGAGAATCTCCATGAGCTTTACACCTCTGAGCGAGACGCCCGCGTCAAGGCGGAAAAGGCGAGCCAGAAGGCGCTTGAAGGTCTGGCCCAGGCTGAAGAGACGAACAAGAAGCTCGATACCGAATTCAAAGGCGCGCTGGCCAAACTGGCGGTGCAGGTTGAAAACCTTCAGCGATCCAAGAGCGACTACGAGGAAGTGAAGCAAGGCGAAATCGAGGCGCTGGCCAGCAAGGTCGAGTCGACGCGAAACGCTCTCGAAGAGACGCGCGTCTCCAGTGCGAAGGCCAAGCGGGAGATTGCCGCCACCCTTCGCATGCAGGACCAGATGCTCCTCGAGCAGACGGACGCGCTCAAGCAGTTCCGACACATTCCGTCGAACGCCGAGCCGCTGGCCGTGGCGCGGGCGGCGGTCGGCAAGATTCTTCGGATTCTTCCGGGGGATTCACTCTGCTACATCAACCTCGGTCGCGACGACAACGTGACGCTCGGCATGACGTTCAGCATTTACTCCGGCGATCAGCGCATTCCGGCTGACGGCCGCGGCAAGGCCAGCATCGAGGTCAAGAGCGTCGATGCCCGAACAGCCGAGTGCCGCATCGTTTCGCCGCCGTCGCCTGACGATCCGATTCTTGAAGGCGACTCGGTCAACAACATCGTTCTCAGCCGCAACCGCGCGAAGAAGCAGCGGTTCGTGGTCGTCGGCGAGTTTGACACGGACTTTGACGGCGAGCCGGACGTTCGCGGTCGCGAACAGGTCATCGCCATGATCGAGCGATGGGGCGGCGAGGTTTCGGACCAGGTGACCGCGCTGACGGACTATGTTGTGCTTGGATCACCACCGCGTGGCGAGGATGTGGTCGCCTCCAGCGCCCGGGCCGCGATGGCTGACGACGACGACTCGGCATCATCGGATGACGATGATTCGGGTGATGACGAGGAATCGATCGACGACGACGAAGAGTCCGGCGACGACGAGGCCTCTGACGATGATGAGGATTCGAGCGATGACGAATCCGACGACGAAGAGTCAGGCGATGACGAGGACGAGGACGACGGTGACGGCGCCAACGGCGGCGACGGCAGCGTTCAAGATGCCGCGCCTTCGATCGTTCGCAGGGGCGAAGTCGACCCGACCATTCCGACCCTGAAGCTTCGCTACAAGAACGAGGCGGAGCGTTACCAGGATGCCCATCGACGGGCGTCGTATTTCTCGGTTCCGACGCTGACGCAGGATCAGTTCTACAACTTCGTCGGCATCGAAGGAAAGCTCAGCGACATCCGACGGCTTCAGGGCTGATCGAATTCTCGCCGAGCCCGAGGCTCGCGGTACAATTCAATCAATTCAAAGACCCGGTCGATTGCGGCCGGGTCTTTTTATTGGCAAATGGCGAGACGTTTTGAGAGTCAAAATCGCACGTCGGGCGACAGGACCAGTCGGAACCGGACTGTCCCGGCCCGACGACGACGATTTCGAAGCGCAGAATCGTATTGAATTAAGCCCGTCGCTTCTCGCGCCGATCGTCACCGCCCCGGGGACGGGGCGGCTCTGATTTTCGCACGCTTCGCTGTCCGCCGAGAACCGTTCATCCTTCAATTCCTTAAGTCTCTGAGAACCTCCCGCTTGAGACGCGCAATTTGGGGGGTCCTTACGTAAGGGCATTGGCAGGTCAGTCCGGCGCCATGGCGCGTCGGGCCGAGATTTCTCCGTCCTGAATGGTGATGACGATGCAGCCGTCGTCGGCGGTGTTGAAATAGCGCCGGGCGGGGCCGACGATCGATTCGATTCCGTTCACGGTGATGTCCCGGCGCTGGCCCGCGGAACGAACGGCGATCTGCGGATCAACCGCATTGATGAAGGCCCGGGTATTGGTCACCACGCTGCCATGGTGCGGCAGTGCGAGCGCGTCGGCCCGCAGAAGACGGCCATCCGACGCGTGATGCTCGTTCAGGAGATTCGCCATGGCCAGTTCAGCGATGTCACCGGTGAGCAGAATCGATCGGCCTTGATACGTCAGGCGCAGCACCGTTGAGGCGTCGTTCTCGTCGGGGATGGTCGCGACACCACGGGCCGGCGGCCAGATCGACTCGATTTGAACTCCAGGACAATAATCGAAGCTCGCGTCTCCCTGGGTCTGTGTGACGGGGATTCCGAGTTCGCCGATCGACGCGAGAAACCTGTTCGGCGCGGAGGGGTCGGCCGCAGCGGGGACGAATTGATCGTTGACGACAAATTCATGGATCTGAATCTGTCGGGCGATCGGGGCCATTGCGCCGTAGTGATCGAAGTTAGCGTGGCTGACAAATGCCGCATCGATCGTCCGGATTCCGCGATCGCCGAAGAAGTCTGTCGCAACCACCGCCGCGTCGAAGCCCGAGCGCGTGCCGAAGTCGTATAGCAGTGTTCGGCCGTTGGGAAGCTCGATGACGGTGGCGGTGCCGTCGCCCACGGCGAGCATCCAGACGCGAAGCGCGTCGCCGCGCGTGATCCGGGCGAACGGCGCGATCCACCACCATGCGACAAGTGCCAGCGCGACGCCGAAAAGTCGTCGCCGGTGGCGAGGTTCTGCGGCTCCTCGGCTGAAGCTCCAGGCGCCGATGAGGGCATAGATGCAGAGAATCCAGGCCAGTGACGGCGAACGGCCGTCCAGGAGCGTGCCGGGCAGGCGTGCGAGCATGTTGACGACATGGACCATGAGTGAGACGGCCCAGCCGAGAATCGGTCCAAGCAGCTGCCCCAGCGATGGAAACAGCACGCCGGCGAGAACCGTGATGAATCCCAGTGAGGCGGAGAGCATGGCGAACGGCGCGACGAGCAGCGTACCCAGCGCACCCCACGGCGCGAAGGTATTGAAGTGAAAGCAGGCCAGCGGGGCCGTGATCAACCATTCGGCCAGCGCGAGCGAGAAGGCGAGTGCGATCATTCGGGTGATGCGATAGAGCCAGGTCGGAAGCACTCGTTTCAAGACGTCGTCGTCGGAGATGTGAACCGGTTCGGGCGCGGTGTACGAAAGATCAACAATAAACAGCCGGCCGATCGACGGCGATTTCAATCCCGTCGAAATGAACCGGGAGAGGGCGTTGGAAAAGACGGGAAACACCTGAAAGATGCCGATCGTCGCGATGAAGCTGAGCTGGAACCCGGGATTGAACAGGTCCATGGGATCGATCATCAGCAGGATGATCGCGGCCAGCGCAAGGGCGTTCGTGGGGTGGTGTTTGCCGCGCAGGTAGATGGCGAGACACGCGAGAACGCCAATGATACCCGCGCGAAGGATCGACGGTTGGGGTTCGGCCACGAGCACGAACAGGATAATCAGGAACGCGACGAGCGGCGCGGCGCGACGGTAGTGGAGTCCGAGCAAACGCGCGAGGCTCCATCCGACGAGCGCGAGCCATCCGACGTGCATACCGCTGGCCGCGAGAAAATGAACGCTGCCGGTTCGAAGAAAGGCATCGTTGAGTCCTTTCGAGACGATGCTGCGCTGGCCAAGCACCATTGCGGCGATGACGCCGGCGTTCTCGTCGTCGTCGGGGAATGCGGTGTTCACAAGGTAGCCGAGCAGGTGCAGCCGCGTCCTGCTGAGAAGCCTGGCCATCGAGCCGGCCGGCGCGGCGGAAATCACCTGCACGGCGTCCGCGTGATCGGTCGAGAGTGCGACGTAAATGCCTTGTCGGGCGAAATGGGCCGCCCAGTCGTAGGCGCCGGGGTTCTGGGGCGGCCGGAAACGGTGCAGCCAGCCGGTGACGCGAATGCGGCATCCGATGTCGAGTCCGAGCATCGGCTCCTTGATGGTGACGGGGAGTCGTCCCGATGCGGGAGCGGGGCCGGCCGGCCCATCGATGGACTCGAGGTCAATGACAAGACGGGTGCGGGGCGGAGCGGGATAGGCCCTCGGCACGGCCGGATCGGGTTCGATGATCCGCGGTGCGGTTGCGACGCGACCGGTCAGCGACACAATGGCCGGCGAGGGCGGGGCGAGTAGGGCGATGTCATCGCCGGAGAAGTATCGGCTTGATAGGGTGTGGCGAAGCATGCCCAGTCCGATCGAGGCCAGCACGATGGCGATGAGCAGTCGGCGTGAGTCAGTCAGGCGTAATCGGGAGCGGGCGGTCAGCCATCGAATCGAGCCGGGGACGAAGGCGAATCCAAGCGAGAGCGTGAAGATGCCCAGGGGCAACACGATCGGGAATCGGGCGAAGTAATCGAAGGAAATTCCCACGATCATTCCGACGGCGATCGGCAGCAACGGTTTGGGTGATGCGGGTCGTACTGGAGGAACCGGTCTGACTCGCGATGCGACATGTGGTTTCTCGACCGCCGCGGGAGTCAGTTGGTCCACTGCCGGATTCATGCATCGATCAACCGCCAACAGCCTTTGTAGACCGCGAGAAACGCGAGTTGGGCGACCTGCCCCGCTGCGAAGAGGGATTGTCGAGACTGTCCGCCGCCGCGCCGGGCCATGGCCACGGTGACGAGGTATGTCAGGGCGAAGACAATCATACCGATCAGAACGCCGGTAAGGAAGTTCCGTGATCGGGAACAATAGATGGCGGTGAGAACAACGGGCAGCAGGGCGTTTCGCAGGAGCCGTCCTGGTGACATCCCCCGATTGAGTGCCAGCGTCTGAGCATCGGCATTGCGGTCGGTCCGGCCGATCGTCGCGGCGAGAAGAATGCCCCATCGCCCCCAAAGCGGGGCCAAGAGCAGCGGACGGAAGATGGGTCGGGGGTACATGAAGTTGAAGTAGCTGCGCCAGTCATCGGGCGGCGGCCACCAGCCCTCGCGGTGCTCGATGCTGAGGATCAGGACGAACTCGCTCAGAACGATCAGGCAGAGCATCAGCGTGCCGACGGGGGAGAGGGGTGTCAGCCGGTCGTTACCGGGGACTCGTGGCTCGTTACCCGTCAGGATGTGAATCGTCCGGGCGAGGCCGAGGGCAAGAAACGGCCCGGTGACGAGGCACTCGACGAGGATCACCATCAGCGCAGGCACAAGGCGAAGGCTTCCGGTTTCCGCGTACAACCACCACCCGAGTCGAAACACCCCGACCCAGATCAGTCCGACAATCAGGCCGGCGGGAACGACATAGGGGACAAAGTCGAGCCGGGCGATTCCCGGATCGAGATTCTCCTTGCGACTGAGCGGAAAGAGAAACTTCAGGGCGGCCTTGAGATTGGCGATTCGCCAGGGGGATTGGCGCGCGGGCGAAGCAGGATGGCCGCTCGATGATTCGGGGAACTGGTTGGAGTCGTCCATCATGAGAGGTTTGGTGTCATAGTTCGTCGGGCAATTCGTGAGTGCCCTGGTCGGCCGGCCGGTCCGTGGTCATTTCTGATTCAGATTTGAGCAGTTTCCGCGGCGCTTCGCCAGTCACGGCGTACATTTGGAGAGAAAGAGCCGGGAGCGGGCCTCGTTCAACCTGACGAGCGCCGTGATTCTGTCTCTAATCAGCGGCAGGAAAAGAAGTTGCAGGTTGGAGACGGGGCGTCGGGGTGCTACCATACCGAGGAGTTCGATCCGCATGGAAAGAGCGGTGCGGACGAACGCATGACGGATTCCTGGCGATACCTACAAGACGGCGATAATCGCGGGGGAAGCCGCACGCGACGATGAACTGGTGAGGATCGTCAGTCGAGGGATCGAATGGCCACGCCCGCAATCCCACAAGAGCAAGCGCGCCGGAGTGCCGGCAAGCCGGCGATTATCGTCCTGCTTCATCTCTTCGTTCACCTTTCCCTGCTCATCCCCAGCCTGCAAACCGTCGTCGGTCAGGTCCGCATACAGGTCGGGGGTCGGGATCTCAACATCACCGAGGCGCCGAAATGGGCGCTCGCGGCGCCGAACGATCAGGATGCCGTCAGCTGGTTGAAGCGCGCCGCCGAGGCCGCGGAGCGTGAGGACTGGAAACTGGCGGCGGACACGCTCGAGCGCGTCGTCGATCAGCATGGCGATCGAACCGTGTCGCTCGACAATAGTCATTACTACTCGGCCAGTCGGCTGGTGCAGGAGCAGATTGCGGGCTGGCCGGCGTCCGGGCTGGCGGCTTACCGGGCGTTGTACGACGCCGATGCCAGGCGGCTTCTTGATCAGGCCAGGGAGACCTACGACATCGGCGCACTGCGAACGATCGCGCGCGGTCTGCCCATGACGACCCACGGCCCGGAGGCGCTCGATCTTCTTGCCAGCTGGCTCCTGGATCGCCATCAGGCGCGCGAGGCACTGGCGGTGCTCGCGCAGCTGGAACGACTTCCGCACCAGCACGTGCCGGCGTGGCGAATCTTGGAGCGAAAGGCGGTCGCCTACACGCTGGCCCATCAGCGCGAGCGCGCCGGCGAGGCCATCGCCGCGATGCTGGCGATGACGCCCGCGAGTACGCCGGGGCTGCCGACAGGGTGGCCGACGCGCGTCGAAGCGCTGCAGCGATTCTTCGAGCGGGCGAAGGAGAACGGAACGCTGTCCGAACTGGAGTGGGCGTCGAGGGACTGGCCCCAGCGACTGGGGCCGCCCGGCTCCAACGGCCGGACCGCGGCCATCGAGCCGACCATCATGCAGGTGGACGGATGGAGTGCCGACCTGCCCGGCGCGGATCGGATCAGCGAAGCATCGGTCGCGGAGGTGATGGGCGAGCAGTTTCGACCGCCGGTGTGGCAGGCGGTGAGCGATGGGTCGCGTTTGTTCGTCACGTGTCCGAGCGGCCTTGTCGCACGGGACCTGGCGACGTTCGACTTGCTCTGGCAGGCGTTTCCGCGCGTGAATGTGCGCGACCCCAAGATCGAAGAACATCGCATTCGGGTCAATCTCGGCGGCGGCCAGATTCAGTACATGGAGAACGAGGAGCCGTCAGTCCGGCTTGATCCGCTCACCACCCAGTCGCTCTATTACGACTATCGCGGCGAGTTGTCGACGGCGCACGGGCTGGTGTTCGTCATCGAGCAGGACGCCCCGATGGACGAGCAGCTGCCCACTCCCAAGGGCGTCGTCCCGCCGAACGCCCATCTTGGAGATGAGGTGCTGAATGTGCCCAATGCCCTACGCGCGTACGACGCGACCACCGGCCGGGCGTTGTGGTCTCGCGGCCGCGGCGGACCGGCGACCGACGAACTTCGAAACGCCCATTTCTGTGCCGCGCCAGTGGCATGCAGCGAAGGGCTTGCGGCTGTGTACCGGCTGGGTGGAGATCTCTGGATTGGTATTCTGAACGCCCAGGGCGACCTGCTGCGCAGCGTGCTGCTCGGTACGGGCCGTGCGAGCCTCTTCTCGATGCACGGCACGCTTCCGCCGCTGGTTCACGACGGAACCATCTACGTTCAGAGCGGTGCGGGGCTTGTTTTCGCCCTGGATGAACATGATCTTTCGCTGCGATGGTTGACGCGTTATGAACCCGTGAATCGCCGGATCGACATGGGGCGTCACGGCGGACAGTGGTGGATCGATGATCGCTTCG
>CALLKH010000655.1 GCA_938008425.1 uncultured Planctomycetaceae bacterium
GTTTCCAGTTCCCGACTCTCGGGCCGGAGAGTAGAGAAAGGAAAGGAAGTCTCTAATCGGGAACCACTTAGAGTGTAACACGTTCTGTGCCCGGGATCAAGCCAAAAGGCGCGAATGGTCCGCGATTCAGAGGCAGGTCTTGGGCAGAAAATAGTGTGCCGGAGGACTGTGAATTCAGGGTGCTCGGTCGGCTCCGACCTGGGTCGCGCGTTGGCCGAGCTGCCAGGCGGTGAATCCGCCGGTCAGATTCCTCACCTGTTCGAAGCCGTGCTGCCGGAGGATTCGCTCTGCCAGGTATCCACGGTAACCGACGGCACAATGGACCACGATGGGTTGGTCGCGCGGGATACGGCCGATCGAATCCCGCAATTCATCAATCGGGAAACTCAGCGAGCCGGCGATGTTGGCCTGGGCATGCTCTTCGCGCGATCTGACATCGATGACGACCGGCTTTGCATCCGCACGAAGCCAGGATTCCAGTTCGGCCGGCGTGATTAGATGGGTTCTGCCATGGAACGCGTTGGAGGCGACCATGCCTGCGATGACGACGGGATCCTTGGCGGCGCCGAAGGGCGGCGCGTACGCAAGATCAAGGTCGGCGAGCTGATCAACTGTGAATCGCGCTTGGATTGCTGTGGCGAGGACGTCGATCCGCTTGTCTGCGCCGGCCTCCCCGAAAGCCTGACCGCCCAACACGCGCCCGTCATCGCTCGAGTAGATGAGTTTGATCAAGAGCGGCTTCGCGCCCGGAAAATATCCTGCGTGATGGCCGTTCTGGGTGTACGTGACCTGGACCGGCATCTTCATGGCTGATGCCGCCTTTTCCGAGAGGCCGGTCATCGCAACAGCGAGATCGAAGACTCGGACGATGGCGGTGCCGGCGGCGCCGGAGGTGGCGAGTCTGGGCTCGGCAGACGCGGCGTTCGCCCCGGCGACACGGGCCTGCTTGTTGGCCGGACCTGCGAGCGCGAGCTTCATTCGACGTTGTGTCGGCCAGTACAACAACTCCGTGACGTCGCCGGCGGCGAAGATGTCGGGGTCGTCCGTTCGTTGGTGTTCGTCAACGACCAACCCACCGGTCTCGCCAAGCTTGAGCCCTGCGGACTTCGCCAGTGACGTTTCTGGAATGACGCCGACGGAGACGACGGCCAGATCAAATCTTATTTCTTCACCGTCCGAGAGATGAGCGATCGATTCAGTTTCGCCGTGACTCATGCGATCAACCTTTTTGCCGAGGCGCATCACCACGCCGTGCTGCTCCATGCGTTGCTGCGCGGCGCCGGCGATTTCCGGATCCAGCGGCGGAAGAAGCTGAGGGGCCAGATCGATCAGGGTGACGGTCATGCCGCGGTTGGTCAGTGCCTCGGCGACTTCGACGCCGATGAAGCCACCGCCGATCACGAGTGCCCGGCCGCGCGGATGCCCGTCGGCGGCGCCTGCGAGAAGGTCGATGTCGTCCACTGTCCGACATTCGGAGACGCGCGGGTGGTCGAGCCCCTCGGTCGGCAGACGAAAGCCCTTTGCACCGGTGGCGATCACCAGGCGGTCGAAGGGATGATCGAATTCACGACCGGCGGCGAGATCGCGCACGCGAATGAGCTTCTGGGAACGATTGATCGCCACGACTTCGTGTTGGGTATGAACGTTGATGTGGAATCGATCGCGCATCTTCCCGGGCGAGGTGACGAGAAGCTGGTCCCTGGTCTTGATCTCCCCCGAGAGGTAATAGGGCAAACCGCAATTTGCATAAGAGATGTACGATCCGGCCTCGAAGAGATCGATCACGGCGGATTCATTTGATCGTCGCGCCGCCGCGGCCGCGCCGGCGCCGCCCGCCACGCCTCCGATGATGCTGATTCTCAGTGACATGAAATCGCCTTTCGTCTTGCCGAATTGATGGTCATGGCAGACTTTCGGAATTCAATTGACCGGACCTTTCCGTTGGTTCGGATCGTGCCGGGTGTGCATGTTCTGATCATTGGGTTCATCCCCGGGGTTGACATTTCTCGTCCCTCCAGATATATTATATAACTATATAGTTGTATATGCAACTCGCGTAAGGGGATTCCTGATATGGCTCGATCCGGAAGGCTGACGGCGGACATGCTGGACGAGGTCGCGGCGACGTTTCGCGTTCTCGGGGATGCGTCGCGCCTCGAGATCCTCCAGCAGCTCATGGAGGGACCGAAATCAGTCTCAGACGTGGTTGAGGCGACGGGCAAGGGGCAGGCG